>JABXJW010000140.1 GCA_013375395.1 Desulfobacterales bacterium | reverse complement strand
GTGTCGTGCCAGGGCCTATGAGGCAACAGGTGATTATCTGGCCGAAGAACCTCTTTGTTCGTATCAGCCGAAAGGGAGCTGACGTTGACTGCGAGCGCGACTCTGATCCTTGACGAATCCACGGCGTTATGGTATTTTTCACAGGAAAGCGTAAGGAGAAAGGCCATGCGTGTTCGGTCCTTGATGATCAAAGACCCCATCACTGTTTCAGACAGCACTTCGGTCCAAGAAGCAATTCAGTTAATGCAGGCAAACTCCGTCCGGCACCTTCCGGTTGTAGACCGTTCCAAGAAGCTTGTCGGGTTCGCGACCCTGGCAGATATGAAGCAGGGTCTTGTTCCTGCCATGGTTACCGGATTGTCGCTTGCAGACCTCATGATAAAAGACCCCGTCACCATACACCCGGATGCCGATGTTGAGGCAGCCGCCCTGATTATTTATAAAAGGAAAATCGGCGGCATACCTGTTGTGGACGACGATAGTAAGGTTGTAGGGATCATCACGGTCACAGATCTGCTTGGCGCCTTCATCAATATTATGGGGATTCTCACCTATGGCTCCAGGCTCGATGTGGATGTGGGGAACGAACCGGATGGATTCGAAAAAGTTTCCCGTATTATCCATGATCAAGGGAGCGAAGTTATCAGTGTGGGGATTGCAGCCCACAGGACCGACAAGAAGATATATTACTTTCGCCTCAAAGAATGCTTCATAGAGCCCATTGTGAAGGCCGTCCAGGACAGTGGGTATGAGGTCGTTTCATTTGCCGGATAGTAGGGCCAGGACGTCTGCTTTACTTCCGCTGAATGGGCCGATGCCTTCTAATTTCAATGCGGCCATTGCGGCCGCAAACCTTCCTGCCGCCTCCGGAGGAGTTCCCCTTAACCGCGCGTACAGGTACCCTCCCATATAGGTGTCGCCGCACCCCGTGGAATCTCCAATCTTTCTTGGAGCCAAGGCCGGGATCTTGTACAAACTTTGTCCTGTATGAATAAGCGAGCCCCGGCTTCCCAGCGTTATTACGACCTCCTTCGCTCCGAAGGAGGCAAGAACTTCAGCAGCCCTTTCCGCGCGCTGCTGTCCGGAAACGATGAGTGCTTCGCTTTCATCCGCCTTTAGAATATTCACACATTCAAGCCACTGTTGCTTTTCGGCCCAATCCTCGAGGACGACCGGCCCCATGCGGGACGGCCTCAACATTCCCTGGACATCCAATGAGACTATCTTTGCCTTGGCGGAAAGCTGTTTCAACAGTTGGAGGGGTATGTCCTGTCTTGTCAACGGACCCAGATGAAATGTGCCTGCCCGTATCCCCTCGGCCTCTTCGGCCAAGAACGGAGTGCCTATGGCCTTGATCTGCTGGGAGCGAGCATCGGGAGCGTCTTGGCTATAGATGTTTTCAAATACCGCTGTTGCCTTGCCCTTTCTCCACAAGACAGTGATCTTGTTGTCCCTTAGCTCACGCAGCAGTCGCTCACTGTCCTTTGACGCCCCCTTGGTCAAAACCGCCACGTTCAGGCCGAGCCTTCTCAAGGCCATAGATGTGTAATAAGCCGTACCCCCAGGGATTATCGTCGTTTTACGGCCAACCTTTATAATATCCGTCGTAACATGACCGACCACGCAGACGTCGAAACCAGAGGGGAAAAGCGATGTTTTGTCGGTAGATACTAATGAGAGCGGCATATTGTTTGCATTAAATAATGCAGAGATCTTTGCCGGCGGTCAAGGAAGAACTCTGTCTGAACCGACCGGGTGTTTTCCTTGGCACGATCTAAATCTAAAGAAAAGTCTGATATCTTCCGATAGAAAAAAGTAATAAGAGAGTTCCGCACCTCGTGTCAAAAAAACAGAACCACCGCCTCGCCGAGGACGAAACTGATGCCAAAAGCCGTGCCCCCTTTTCCCTCAAAGGAGATTTTCAAGGCTGCAGAAAGGCTGCCCCCTTTTCCAGAGGTAATATGGAAGGTCATGTCGTTGCTTCGTCAAATGGCCCCTGTGAGCGAAATCGAGGCCGTGATCCAATACGATCAGGCCATTGCGGCAAAAGTATTGGCCCTGAGCCGTTCCGCCTACTATGCTCGAAGGTACTCGATAGGTTCTCTGAAAGATGCCATAGTCGCTCTGGGGGATCAGGAGTTGATTCAGCTCGTCATGGCTGCTTGCTCAGCCCGCTATTTTGAGCCTGAAATTTCCGGATATGAGCTTAGGGAAGGCGCGTTATGGCAACATTCTGTGGCAACCGCCCTGATCTCTGACACAGTGGCGCGTCGTCTTGGAAAGAAGAAAGCACTTACCATCTATACGGCAGCCTTGCTTCACGATATAGGCAAAGCCGTGCTGAGTTTCTACGTCAAAACGTACCTCGACACCATTTTGGAACGAATTACCAGAAAAGGCCTCCAGCTCCTGGATGCCGAGCGCGAGACATTGGGTGTGGACCACCAACGATTAGGGGAAACGATTGCGCGCCGCTGGCATTTTCCACCCGAAGTGGTCGCAGGGATCGGCTACCATCATTGTCCAAAAGAAGCAAGATCTCATCAAGACGTGGCTGCCGCTGTCTACGTGGCCGACCAAACAGCTACGGCCATGGGCTTTGGTTGCGGGGTGGAAAGTCTGGTTGGATTATATGATAATAGGATTTTCGATGTCATTGGCATCAGCAGCGATATGTTCCAACAATTTTGGGCTGATATAATAGTCGCCATGGAAGAGATCAAGGGGCTTCTGTGCGACAAGAAAGCGATCTTTGGTGAAAGGTCCTAAGACCGCCGGAAGATGCCCATGAAATATTGATTATTTCCTGATCTGCCGCATCTTTCCGTAAAACCAGCCATCCGGGCCAGCGGAATATCCGCGCCTAAGTTCAGATCTAATCTGTAATCCCGTCTCAATATCATTTGTCCTGGTGGCCCAAAAATAGTTGACCCGAACAGGGCCGAATTGTATAGTTCCAAACACTAAACACCACCCAACCCGGACAAGCCGGAACCAAACAAGGATTGGTTTAAGCCTTGGAAAATAAAATCAAAGCTAACTCGAACAAGTGCCTAAAGTGAACTAAAGTTGAAAGTGCCTAAAGTTAAGGAATGCGCTTTCAGCGCAACCTGTTTTTAAGACTGACCACGCCGAAGGCGTGCACATCAACTTTAGCTCACTTTAGACACTTTAGGCACTTTAGCTCACTTTTTTTCGAACATGGCCATAATTTTCTGCCGGAAAAAACACGAATCTTGGAACTAAGGAACTAAATAGTTTCGCAAGTGGCAGGAATTTAGCCTTGTGAAAAGATTGCCGCTTCAACGGCGGTCAAATTTTAATTCGTGCAAACCCCGCTGGAAGTGCGCGTGGAATGTCAAAATCCGTGAAGCAATTGATAGCGTTGGCCATATTGCCACACTGAATTCATAAGGATCTTTCCTGCAGGGCAAAGCTCGCGCCCAGGTGAGCGTAAAGAAAGAACATCTGATCTCTTAAATAGGGCTAAGATGATGCAAACATGGGAATATCAGGAGGTATTGGAATGGTGGAAACCAAGGCGACACCTGTAGAAAAACATTCAGCGGCTATTATTGATTCACTAACTAATATCCCCATCTTCGACAGGCTCAATGCAACTGAATTGAGCGTCGTCATAAAACATATGAACCTCTTTGATGTCGATCCCGGCGAGTATGTTTTTAAAGAAGGGGATGAGGGCGATTATGTATGTTTTGTAGCCAATGGCTCATTGGAAGTGCTGAAGAGATCAGAAAAAGGCGACGCTGTTGTAATAGCCACCCTGAACAGTGGGCGTTCAATCGGAGAAATGTCGGTTGTGGATCACTTTCCACGGTCTGCCACAGTAAGAGCCCGTAAAAAAGCTACACTGGTCACATTGAAACGGAGGGAGTTTGATTCGCTGCTGGAGAAGCATCCAACAATAGGCATCAAGATTCTCAAAGGAATTTCGCTTCTACTAAGTCAGAATCTGCGCAAAACATCCAGCCGCCTTGTTGACTATATGTTGCCAATTACCTAGTGTCCGTCCAAAAACGGCATCTTGTGCTCCGGAACCAAAAACAGGCATAAGGCGAAGGTCGAAGGGCCCTAGCCTTTGTTCCTTTGCCGGCTAAGTTCAAGCAGTTTGAGAACATGGCCTGCCCGCTCGCCACGCCCGGCATCGCGAGGCTCAGCCGAGGCGGACGGGTGCCTCGCAGTGGCAGGCGGGCCGGAAATTTTTGCTCAGCCTTCAGCTTTCGGATTATTGGGTTTTGACGGTTTGTCGCCCAAGCCCGCTTCCAAAACCTCTTGGATCTTTTTGAGAGTATCCTTGAGCCGATTTGTCTCACTGTGCCTCGAACGATCAGCAGCCAAGGCCAAAGCTGCTTGCTTGGCAAACATGGTCAAGAGCTTCATCCGGTCCCGCAAATGAAAAATATGATGGTCATCTATTCCAAGCGCCAATACTCCGACTTTGCTCCTGGGGGTGACCATGGGAAGGCACAGCATTCCGCCTTTTCCAAGGATACGAACAATCTGCCTGTCTACAATCGTTGGGGCGACCTTTGTCGAATAGCTGAAAGAATCCAGAACGGTTTCCTGGCGAAGCGATCTGGCCACCAGGCTTTTGTCCTCTTGGAAAGGGATTGCCAGGTCGCTGATTAGATCATTTTCTTTGTTCCATGAGATTCCGTCGCCCATCAGGACATCTCTTTGGCGATCATACAGGAAAAAGAGTACACGATGAACATCAAACAATACCTGAAGACCTCGCTTGACCACCTTCAGTATGGACTTTTCTTCAGGGGCTTTCAGCAGACTTTGAAACACACCTTGAAGCATAGAAATGTCTCTGACTGCACGGGCGAGAGCTTTTTGCTTCCCAGCATCTTTTTCGGCCCCTGATTTGCCGGAGTCGCCGGAAGGCTCAATGTCTATCTCCAGTGATTCCGCCGCCTGCTTCACCTCTTTTTCGGCCGAGGATTTAAGCTCATCAACTTCAGCCCGGGAAAACCCAAGGACCTCTTCCGCTGTCTTAAACTTGGCGTCGCTGTCTTCAACATCATCTGAGCATAGGGCATTGGCTACGAATACGACTTTTACCAGGGGAAGCGCATCCAAAATTCTGTGTGCCGGTTCATGGTGATAAAGAAGAGCGTCTGCCATAAACGATTGCAGGCCCCACCGCTTGACCATGGAGGCCCCAACCTCGCAGTGTGTGGCCCATAACCGCATTTCACTTGTCAGAAGCGAGTCCGGCTTACCCCTGTTCGCCTGCAAAATATCGGCGTATTCCTTCGGGAAATTCACCCATAATACCAGCTTTCCAATATCATGAAGAAGCCCGGACAAAAATGCCTCCTCGGTGGCAGGATATGATGTCTTCCCGGCAATCAGCCTGGCCAACGTGGCACACATCAGGGAATGCCGCCAGAACTGCTTAAGCCCAAAAACGGAACTGCCTTCGTCATGCTCAAGATTCGAATATGCCGCAGTGCTGACTGCAATAGTTTTGACGGCATCTTTGCCCAAAAAAAATACCGCATCCGCAATATTGGCCATCTTATTACGCAACCCTCCGTACGTACAATTAGCCATGGTCATAACCTTTGAGCTTAACTGGGCATCTTTGCCGACTATCTGAGATATGTTCTCAATCGTGCTTTCGTCCCTGTTACAGGCTTCAATCAATTTTAAAACAACATGCGGAAGGGCCGGCAGGTTCTTATGCATATCGATCCGCCGAGCTATCTTCTTTTGGTCCTCATGTTGAGGCTCATGTTGAGGCTCATGCTGAGGCTCATGCTGAGGCTCATGTTGAGGCTCATGTTGAGGCTCTAGTTGAGGCCCTAGTTGAGGCTCTCGCAAAACTGGCAGGCTATTGTCCTGCCGGGCCTGCCTTGCGGGCTCGACCGCGCTTTCTTTTTTCTCCTTTTTGGCAGCAGTTAATCTCAAAGGGCTTCTTGCAAGTTTAAGACACCTTGTCCAAAATAATGACATCCCGGCAGGCCCTATATCCTCCGGCTTCTCTTCCATGAGGCGCTTGGCTATACTTTTAATGCACTTGGAGGCATTCGATTCAGGATAAAGCAGCACAAACGCCCGTTGCTCTCTAACGGCATCCTCCACTTTCGGGTCCTGAGTAATAATGCCAAGCGGCACCACTTCTACGGGAAGGTATTTTTTTACTGTTTCCTTGAACTTGGTGTAAGCGTGTATGGCAATTGATATGCTCTTGCATTGATTTACTACGATCATGATCGAGCCCTTGAAACCGTTTAAACACAATATCTTCAATAGGGCGTATGAGTCTGTCAGTGAAGTGGCTTCAGGAGTTATCACCAGTATTACTTCAGAGGAGGCGAGGCAAAAAGAGACAACGTTTAGTGAAGCACCTGCGGAAGTGTCAAATAGAAGAAAATCGTATCCATCAAGTTCGGAAAAAGATTGGATCAAGTGTCCGATTTGGTCGGCTTCAAGGTTGGCTATCCTTTCCACGCCCGAACTTCCAGGGATGATATCGATCCCTTCATAGTTTCTTATGATCACATCGTGCAGGTCACGGTGATACAGAATCACATCTTCGAGGTTGTACTCCGGATAAAGTCCCGTGAGTATGTTGACATTGGCCAATCCTAAATCCGCGTCAAACAGGCATGTCCGGTAGCCGAGTTTTGCCAGGTGGAGGGCCAAATTGACACTGATGTTTGTCTTCCCAACCCCTCCTTTCCCACTTGTAATGGTAATTGTCCTCGTCATACGGGCTTCTGACACCTCACTGCCTGCCTGCTCACCGTCACGCCAAATGCTGCTGCAAGGCAGCACCCCTGTCTGTTAGAAATGGGTCTGCAGAAATGCAGTAGGAATCTGCAAATATCCTGCCAAGATGGTCATCTTAGCTCCTTAGTTATAAAATTCATGTTTTTTTCTGGCAAGAATTTCCGGCCCGCCACTGCGAGGCACCCGTCCGTCTCGGCTGAGCCTCGCGATGCCGGGCGTGGCGAGTGTGCAGGCCATGTTCTCAAACTGCTTGAACTTGACCGGCGAATGGCCAAGGGCTAAAGGCCAATGGTTTTTCCTCTTGCCATTCGCCCTTCGCCGCATACCTGCTTTTTAGTTCCGGCCCGTCCGCCATCGGCTACGCCTCTCAGGCGAATGCCGGGCGGCCTTGGCAGGGTTAGGTTATTAAAAGCATGAGGGTGTTGAAACTTCAACTGCCTGTAAGATAGGCGCTTTGATCTTGACATCTGCAACATAGAGTTGATAAATGGATACAGGCTGGGAAGGTCTTGGTATAACTTTTCGTGACAGATGGTCAATGAAAGGAGGGGACAAATGTCAAAAAAGATCTTAATCGCGCTGGACAACTCAAAGAACTCCCTGAAAGCTGTCAAGTACGTGGCAAGCTCCCTCAGGCCTACGGCAACGGTAACAATGTTTAGTGTATTGCCTGAAGCAATGGCGGCATGTGAGCTGGGCGGCCCTTCTCATCCCTTACTAGAGGCAAACATAGAAACGTTTTGTACAATTGACGAGGCAAAGGAATCCGCTGTGCAAGGGTTTATGGAAGAGGCCAAGAAGGTCCTTGTCAAGGCAGGCTTTCCTTCCAAAGATGTCTACATCAAGGTTCGGAAGAAAAAGGCTGGTATTGCCCGGCACATCCTGAAAGAGGCACAGGCGGGAAAGTACGACACCTTGGTTATGGGGAGAAGGGGCCTGTCGGGTATCAAGGAGTTTGTGTTCGGCAGTGTTTCCAATAAAGTCCTACACCTTGCGAAAAACTTTTCTATTATTATCGTGGACTGAGCAAGAACCATCTTTTGGCGAAATAGAGCGATTTTTGTGGCCAGAACTTTCAGATTGCTTTGTTCACCATGCCCGCGATCGCACTATTCTAGAAGAATCCAATTTTCAATTGGAGTATATTGCAAGGGAAGCGTCCAGGATAGTGGACGGTTTTGCTCTGCCGGAAGAGATGAATTCCATGGAAATCATAGATCTACTGCAAGGAACCATTGAGGAAGGCGAAGTTATTCTTGAGCGAGCCCTAAGGGCTGAGATGAGGGATGAAGGATATCAAGAAGTCTTTGAGGCATTACTGAGACAAGTCTCCCACTTGGTTCATAAAGACTTAAGGAAATATTTCCAAGATAGAGAATATGCGACGGGAGACTAAAGAATCCTTGAGTATTAAACTGTTCAAGATTACGCAAATGTCTTGCCATCCTAATGTTCCTCTACCTTAAGACAAGCAGATTGAACTGATTGCACAGCACCTTCTTGGTCATCTTGCCCAGTCGATTTCTCTTAGGCTTTTCGCTTGATGAGCAAATGACAAGACCATAGTGTGGCGCCGTTTTGAGGACCACGTCGGCAGGCTTGCCGGTCAGGACTTTCACGGTCACGCTTAGGGATCTCGATCGCCATTCATCAATCATGGCCGTGGCGGAAATGTTTTTAGAAAACCGAAAAGTTGAGTCAGCGCTCCTAAGCACGGTTAGAACCTCAATCTCGCTTTTCATTCTGGTAGCAATCACTCTGATCAGGTCTAATGTTGATTTAGGGGGGGGCTTCTTTCCGATACACAACAATACTGGTTGTCCTTCTTCAAATTCCTTCCCTATTATCGCGACAGGACAAGGGGCCTTTTGGGCGACTGTCAAAGGAATGTGCTCAATATCATACCAACGACATCCACCAATAAGGCGTGCCCCCAACATGACAATGTCATAGCGGCCTTCTTCGGCTTCTCTGAGTATCTCCTCGTGGGGAATGCCTTCCCTGATCTTGAGATGAGCCCTGCTTCCAGAGCGCATCCGGACCCTTGCCTCTTCAAAAACACCGCCGCCGATATGAACCATGGCTATACGGTCCTCCACCATCTCTGTCTCGTTTTCCTTGCACCAACGGGTCTTTTTGAACACGTCTTCGGCTTCATGCAGGAACCGCACCTCCGGGAGTTGTCCTCTCCAATCAGCAAATATTTCCGTCGTCTTCCATCGAATGTTGTATCCACGAGTGTGCTTTCTATATCTTCGAACGAATAAGAATGTGGCTTCACTATTTGTGGCGCAGGCAAACTTCGCCGCCAGCTTGGCGGCTTTCAAGGCATGATCGTGTCCATCAACACAGACGAGGGTTTTCATAGTCGCCTCTGCTGCCCTCGGCAATGCTTGACAGAGACGCTAAGGGCTCGCTCAAAAATAACTTCACATTTTAATGCGCCGATCCATCCCGCATGGCTGCGTTGCTTGTCGGTTA
>JABXJW010000528.1 GCA_013375395.1 Desulfobacterales bacterium | reverse complement strand
AGCCTACCTTGCGTTTCACATACTCTTGCACAAGGCTCAGGACCTGAGGAAAAAGCTGATGTCGGGATTGAAGTCGCAGCTTAGGGTTGCTTTTGGGGTCAGGTGATATCTTGTTATCCCCCACCAATGCCCAGACAACCTGTCTCGCGATCTCGAAGATAATCGTCTGGGGATGGATACTGTGATAATATTCTTCCCGGTTTTGTTCAGCAAACTCGCCTGGACCAAGCGTGCTTGGTGTACCAACCTGGTAACCCACTGTGGGTTTCACAAAAACAGCCGTAGGCTCTGTATTCGGCTCCAGAATTAGTGGTTCCATTTTACCGATATCTGCCTTAATCAGGTTCTTCCGCAGGGCAAAAGCGAATCTCTCCACGACCGGGAACCGAATCTCATAACTGGCTCGCTCTTCCAGGTAACGGACGTGGTTTTTTGGCTTGTCTTCCGGGGCTTTCTTTTTTGTTGGCCTTCCCTTGAAAGGAATAATTGAAAAAGGTATTCCGTAAACGTCTGCATACTCTTCTGTCAAAAGCCCCGTTTCAGGATCGGGGGTATAGTCCATTCGTCTCAGTCCACGTCCAACCACTTGCTCGCATAATAATTGGCTGGTGAATGCCCTCACACCCAGGGCATGTGTGACATTATTTGCATCCCAACCTTCATTGAGCATTGCCACGGAAACAACGCACCGTATACGCTCCCCCGGTTCCCCCGGTTTGCCGACCGTGGAGACAATCCTCCTCAGTTCCTCTGCTACGTCCTGCTTGTCTACATTTGGTTCCTCGCTCTCTGCCGCAGCTAAAAGCTTTGTATCTATCCTAAGCGTATATCGTCTTCCAGGGCTGTTGGAAAAGTATTGAGGGAAAATTCGCCCGGTTCCATAAACCGTTTTTGTCTTTTTCTTTCTCTTTCGACTTAGGGGCACCTGGTCTTGTTCTTCCTCGTCAACATCCGAATTATCCACTACTTCAATAGACTCCTCCCCTGAGATGTTACGGTAAAACACCTCGGCAATATCGATGTTATCACAGACAATAATGAGTACCGGTGGAACCTTATCCTTTTCGTCTGAAGCTTCCTGAATGTAATGAAATCGTTCAACCCACTGACTTGCCAACGTATTGAGGGCCGGCTCAGCTTCCCTGTAAACTACCTC
>JABXJW010000527.1 GCA_013375395.1 Desulfobacterales bacterium | reverse complement strand
AGGTGGTTGAAGGATGAACTTCATTGGAAGGTGGCCATGGTTTATAGCCCTGGTGACAGTAGCCTCAGGGATTATTCTTTCACTCTATATCCTGAGATTATGAGCCTTATAGGAGGGAACAATGCCGAGAATAAATGAGCTGTACGCCTTCATCGTCGAAGACCAGGGCCCCGATGATGAAGGAATAATAGCCCTCAAGTCAACATCGGAAACTACAGGCGAGGGTGTTTGGCTTCCACTAGCCGGAGCTGATATGGCCAGGGTGGAGTCTCTAAGGCCATTCGCCGAAGGAATAGGCAGGAAGGTTAAGAAAAAGGTAAAGCTATGCAAGTTTGACCGCCGGCAGGAGCTGGAAGAGATATAACAGCACTTATTTAAGGACGAACACATGGATAGAGGATTTTGGAGTTGGTATCTGTCAGTCTTAAAGGTGGTGCTCTCCTTGAAATGGGTAAAGAAAGCCGGGCCGATGCTTGAGTATATTTTGGGGATTGTCATTGCTTCAGGCCTTTCCATGGGACTGTCAGTATCACTTTCTCCTTTGTGGCTCTTACTGACTATTCCGGCAGGTTTGACCATCGCGGTGCACGGCCTTTGGAGATGGGATAAAGAGTGGCGTAAGCGTATGAACGCCTTTGCAACATGGAAGTGCCATATCTGTGGCGAAGAGAGGCCGGATGACAAGATTTCTGTTTTATCAAAACCTCTTGTCATCAAAGGCCGGGTTTTCTGCGTGCAGAATATCAGATACTGCAATGACCGGCAGCGATGCATTGACGGCGCCAAGGATTTCAGTTTCTTTAAAGAGGAGAGCATAGCTGGTGGCACCACCGACTGAGTAAGATCATGATGGAGGTTAGGGGTGTTAACAAACGTAGAGATAGCTAGAATAATCGAGGCCTACGGACACGGCAAGCTGCCATCGGGCTGCCACTTTGTCGCCATCAATCAGGATATGACGGAGCAAGTAGTGATAGCTCCGGATTCCCCCATGCCCAAGGTTTACTACTTGAGGGAGGAGCAGGGGCATCTAGTCGCTTTTAAGGCAATGTGAAGGAGGCATTAAATGATGACATACTCAGTAAAAAGAGAAGACGTGGATGATGAGAAGTGGGCCGAGATGAAGAAGATAGCCCAGGACTATGTCTGTGTCTGT
>JABXJW010000526.1 GCA_013375395.1 Desulfobacterales bacterium | reverse complement strand
TAGACACCCGGAAGCTGCTGAATGGAAAGTTATTATCAATCGGAAGCCATACAAGGACCTTCTACGTAGGATTAAGGAAATTGAATCCGAAGAAAGCGGAGACGAAAAATAAAGCTCCCCGCCGCTGAAGCCGCGATTTTTTCAAAAGGCTAAATTCTTACCTTTTATCTATCCCTCCAGAAGCGTGCTCGGAAGTATCGCCCCTTCTCCGAACTTTTCCTGAATCTTGTCAACAGCGAGGTTGAGTCTCTTGCTTTTCTCGCGAGAAATCCCCGCTTCAAAGAGTGAAAGCTGCATTTGGTCGCCTTTGGAGCACAGGTGAGAAAGTGATATCCCAAGAAGCCTGACCGGCCTTTTGCCCGCCTCGGTCTTTTCAAGCAAGCCACAGCAGCTTCGAAATATCTCTCGTTCGTCGTCCGTGGAATCCGGGAGCGTTTTGGAGCGGCTTATGCGGACAAAATCGTGGTATTTTACCTTCAGGGTAACAGTCTTTCCTGCAAGTCCTTGGCGGCGCATGCGCCTTGAAACCCTTGTGGCAAGAGAAAGGAGTTCCCTTTTAATCACATCAACATGGAGGATGTCTTCGGCAAAGGTCTCTTCCCCGCCAATGGACTTTACCTCGCGGACGGGTTCTACATCCCGCTCATCGATCCCCCGGGAAAGCAGGTGCAGGTGGATTCCGTGCTTGCCAAACCTTTTTTCCAGCATCTCGGGCGGCAGGCGGCTCAAGTCGCCTATGGTCCGAACACCGAGCCGGGCAAGTGCTTTCTGTGTTGCCTTGCCCACCCCCCACAGCTTGTCGATCGAAAGCGGCGCAAGGAAGGCATTTACTTTGTCCTGCGGCACTACCGTCAGCCCGTCCGGCTTGTGCAGATCAGAGGCTATCTTGGCGACGAACTTGCAAGGGGCAATACCCGCTGAAACCGTAAGGCCGATCTCCTCTGCAACTGTCCTCTTGATCTTCTTTGCAATCTGTTCTGGATTCCCGAAAAGCCTTTCTGAATCTGTTGCGTCCAGAAACGCCTCATCTATTGAAAGGGGTTCCACAAGGGGTGTGAATCGGTGAAAGATCTCGAAGATCTCATCTGAGACCTCCTTGTATCTGGACATCCTCACCGGAAGGAACACCCCCTTTGGGCAAAGGCCCATGGCAGCG
>JABXJW010000139.1 GCA_013375395.1 Desulfobacterales bacterium | reverse complement strand
AAATGTGACTCGGATTTTCGTCAAGTCGCCCCACCAGCCGTCTGCACTGTCGAATACGGTGGCTCGGAGATTGATTGTCTTTGCGGTCGTAGGCACGACGGTATCGCCAGTGTAGTCGACTGCTACGTCCTCCCTATTCAGAATGAATGGTTCTTCCACGGTTCTAGGAAGGTAAACGGTATCACCTGCGAATTCTACGATAACGTAAAGATCGCTAGCAGGCTGAGTCATTGTGATGGTTGTTGCCGCGATTCCTTGTTCATTCGTTGTTGTGGTGACGGATTGAGTTCCTATTGTGAAGGCAATTGTCTTGCCTTGAAGTGGTTGTCCAGTTTCGGTGACAGTTAAGCTCGCCGAAAGACTAGCGGGATCCGAATATTGGCTTACCGTGTCGCCTGTGTACATAAGTGTTACCCAGAATTGTTCCCACCAATTGAAAACTATTGTGTGAGGCGCCTGGACATTGATGAAAGTGTAGGACGTGCCTGGTTGAGGCGCTCCGCCATCAACCGTGAAGCCGCTGCAAACCCATTGATGATGGTCAGGCTCGATATCAGCTGGACTGGTCACAGATGCTGTGAAGGAGTCACCTTGGTCAACCCAAGCTGAAGGAGTCGGATTGTCATGATCACTGTTGACTTGGATCCAGAATTGCTTCTTCCAGTTGAAGGCTATGGTATGTGGTGCTTGGACGTTTAAGAAAGTGTAGCTGGCGCCTGTTTGGGCCGGGCCTCCGTCAACGCTGAAGCCCGTACAGACCCATTGATGGTCACCGACGACAACTTCAGTTGGACTTGTTACGGAGGCTGTAAAGTCGCTGCCTTGGTCAACCCAAGCCGATGGTGTCGGAGTATCGTGAGCGCTACTTACAATGATATAATACTGATGTGTCCATGATGCCGTTTCACTTATGGGACCATACATCGTTATCGTAGCTGGATTGTCAGTTCCGCTATAGCTTCCGATGCCGGTTCCGCTCCAACCGTTCCAGACATATCTCTCGTTCGGTATAACATCTGGAGGAGTGGCCAATATGATAACGTCTGCTCCCGCGTCGTACCAGTCGCTTAATGGCGAAACATCGCCAAAGTTGGTCGACATTGTTAGATAGTATTGGGCTATCCAGTTCCAAGTTAGTGTCGACGGGGCGTCTATTGAAAAGCTGACGGATATTTCACTGCCACTGGTGATTGTTGAGTCCTTTGCAAGCGTCCAACCGGTACAGCGGTAACGGGTGCCCATTCCGTCGTCGTCTGCTGGGCTCGATACGCCGGCCAAGATCGAGGTTCCGCTGTCGTACCAGTGTTCACCCACAGCTGGTGTTGGAGCGTCATGATCTGATTTTACCACTAAATTGTATTGAATGATCCAGTTCCAAGTAAGAGTTGAAGGCATGCCGAGCGTGAAAGTCACTGAGGTCGACGTTCCACTGGCTGGAACTGAACCTGTACCAGTCCATCCGGTGGATCTGTATCGGATGCCGTTGCTCTCATCAGCTGGGCTTGTGACTGTGGCTGCTATGGTTGTTGCTGTGTCATACCAGTGCTCACCAACTGTCGGATCTGGACTGTCGTGGTCTGAGGTAACCGTGAGGCGATATTGGGTTATCCAATTGAAGGTGATGATGTGAGCATCTTGAATGTCTTCAAAGGTGTAGCTTGTGCTTCCGTCCGTAACAGGCGGGTTGCTGTCTAGCGTGTATCCAGTGCATCTGTATCTTGTTCCCATTCCGTCGTCATCTGCTGGTGAGGTCACGCTGACTGTTACGCTGCCACCTTCGTCTATCCATTGCGAAGGTGTCGGTGAGTCATGGGAACTGTTGACCTGAATCCAAAATTGTTGTTTCCAGGTGAAATCTATGCTGTGAGCCGCTTGCACATTAGTGAACGTGTGAGAGGTACCTGCTTGATATGCTCCACCGTCTACGCTGTAGCCTGTGCAGACCCATTGGTGATCGTTGGGAACGATTTCGGTGGGGCTTGTGACTAATGCCGTAAAGTCACTGCCTGCGTTGACCCAAGCTGAAGGTGTTGGGCTGTCATGTGCGCTCGTCACAGTAATGTAATACTGAATCTTATAGTTCGCAGTTGCAGTCTTTGGAGCGCTCATAATAACTGTGGTTGTGGTGCTTGCTCCAGAGCCGTCTCCGCTCCAATGGTCAAACTCGTACCGTGACTCTCCGGTGACAATATCGACGTGTAGATCTGCAGTTACTGTGGCGATGGAGTCTGCGTCGTAGTAGTCTTGTCCAGTTTGGTGTCCGTCGAGAATAGAGTCGATTGGTGAATGTTCAACCGTCAAGTAGTGTTGTGTTTTGTATGTAGCGGTTATTGTGATTGGTGCATCCACTGTGAACGGTGAAGTGTGGTCTACGTTCACTAGGACGTATCTGGTTGGTTCTCCGTCGTTGACTATCTCATCGTAGCTGAAGGTTAGCGTAGAGCCAGCCTTGGCCCAAATGCTGAAGGGCACTGCTTCTATTGGATCTGTATCTACTATGTAAGTAACGTATGTGGTTGCTCCAGAACCTGTTTGCTCGAATGTTACTTGATACTGTGTCTTCCAGTTGGCCGTTACTGTCTTTGGTCCATCCATTAAGATTGTGTCGCTTGGATTTGTTGAAGTGGAGTCGCCTGACCACTGTGTAAAGACGTATCGTGTCTCAACTCCTTCGTAAACGATGGTTGGGCTTATGGAAAAGGTGGCTGAGACTCCAGAGTCATACCATCCTTCTCCTGAGGCTGTTCCGTGACCACCATTGTTAACCGTTAAGTAGTATTGGGTCATGTAATGCGCCGTGACTGCGTTTGGAGCAGTCATAATAACTAAGATCGTGTTACTTGTGCTTGAGACATCTCCGGTCCAGCTTCTGAAGTCGTATCTGGAGCCTAGTGCAAATTCTACGTCTTGTGGGGCTGTCAACTCAGTCTCAGTTTCTGCGCCATACCAACCTTGGCCTGCGATGGTCACAACTGAAGAAATGTCAGTTCCTATTTCGTTTACAACTTCTATTTCGAGATAGAATTGGTGAGTCCAAGATGCAATCTCAGTTATGGGGGCGTTCATTATCACTGAAGAAGGATTGTCGGTTCCGCTGTAGGATCCGCTGCCCGTTCCAGACCAGCCGTTCCAGACATATTGTTCGCCTGTGACGACGGAGGGTGGCGTGGCAGATATTTCAACAACACTTCCAGCTTTGAACCAGTTGCTGGTTGGTGACACGCTTCCGAAGTTAGTTGATGTTGTTAGGTAGTATTCGTGTGTCCAAGAAGCGGTCTCGGTTATCGGGCTGTTTAGGGTTATGGATGCTGGATTGTCAGCTCCGGTGTAGGCTATGATTCCGGTTCCGGTCCATCCGTTCCAAACGTATCTTTCTCCATCGATGGTTGACGGAGGTGTGGCGGAAATTGTTACGATTGTTCCGGCTTCATACCAGTGTTCGCCGACGGGTGGATCTGTTGCGCCGAAATTGGTGGTGATTGTTAATCGAAATTCGTGTCTCCATGAAGCGGTTTCTGAGACTGGACTGTTCATTGTCACTGCGTCTGTTGCGGGATTGTCCATACCGCTATACGAGATGTCTCCTATGCCTGCCCATCCGAGCCAAACATACCGTTCTCCTTCGATAACTGAGGGAGCCGTAGCCTCGATGGTTAACGTTGTGTCTGCGTCAAACCATGCACTTTTGGGGCTAATGGTGCCGAAGTTTGTTGACATGGTCAAATAGTATTGAGTCTTATAATCCAAAGTAATAATCTTGTCAGAATCCATGGTAAAGGTTGTAGCACCGGCTAAATATGAATATCGAGTTCCATCATCTGGAATTACATCGATTATTTCCTGTGGACTACTTATTGTCACAGTTGAGCCTACATCGACTTCTGTGGTCCACGGGGTGGTGTACTCTTCATCAACGTAAGTAATCTGATGGAGCGTGTACGTGACCAAGAAAGTTCCTCCGGAAGCATCCAACGGAGAAGCTTTAACAGTAAGCGAATAGGTCTTTATTACGAAGAAGGTGCAGGAATCAAAATCCCCCCAGTTGTTGAACGAGTCTTTTCCATGAACGTAAACCGTGTGCTCACCATGACTTAACTCTAAAATTGAAATTGTAGCTATGACTTCTTCTGACAGTTCATCAAACGTTCCATCAGTGGCAGACAATGGAACTCCCGTCCCTGAAGTCCCAAGCGTGTCGATGAAATATTCAGCAGCCACAACAGTTGATAAGGCATCAACAACAGTCGCGGTCAAAGTTGGATCGACTGTCGTTGTGTCAGGTGTAACAGTTGTTGCAGTCGTTGTTGGAGGCGTTGGATCTTTCAGGCTCCCGTCAGGTTCAAGTTGAACTCCTTGTGTATATTGGTGCTCGGGCTCTGCAGTGCCAGTCCAAGTCAAAGAGTCTATCGTTGTTCCACTTGAGTCTATTGTACTCAAGGTTACTGAATAGAAGCCTGCGTCTATTCCATAAGCATCGATTATGTAGACTCCAGGTACAGGATTGGCGATACTCACAACTTGCGGTTGTGTTCCAAGTCCAGAGTACCAGGCATTTGGAATCTCGTTGAGGACTGTCTTTCCTACAGGATCGAATCCACATCTCAGACCATTAGGATCTGTCACCATAAGATAAACTGGTGAATGTGCTGAAATTTCTAGCTCCAATTCTGCTTTCTTGTATACAGCTCTGACAATATTGTGGGGGCTATTGAAGGGATCGTATAGCCACATATCGGTTTTTGCCACATAGATGTTTTCTATAGTAACAGAGCCTTGGACTACCTCCCAATGGTCGAAAGTATATCCTGAAGGGCGAATTGCTTCAACCTCGACTTTTCCCCAAGGTACTATAGTTACCTTCGCATCTTCATCAGATAAGCTAAACAAATACTCTCGAACTTCCTCCAGCGGAGTGTCTTTATTTACAACGAACCTAAATGTTACATGCCCTACATTTGATTGCCCATCGGTTGTGACGCTCTCAACCATCAAGTCTGGATAGTCGATGGCAATTTCTCCCAATGTATCCTTGTATTCCCAAACGAAATCAATAATGTCCACTACCAAGCCTACAACAGTCCAAGCCTTTCCTGTGAAACCTAAAGTCTTTGTTACGTAGTTTATGATCACTTGCTCTGTTACTTTTTCTAAGACATACTTCACATCGCCACTTTCGAGGAAGATGCTTTCGTGCTCAAATTCGAACATACATCCAGATATGAAGACTCCATCCTCAGCAACGTTATGTCCAAAGACTTCAATAGTCCAGGTGCCAAATTGGGGATTTTGTACAGTCACAATTTTGAAATAATCGTTTGAAATGGCAGAGCAGGTTTCTCCCGAAGGTGAAAGAATTTTTAAGTAAAGTATGTCGCCTTGGTAACTTCCTAGAAACACTGAAAATTGAGTTGGCAGAGTGGTTTCCACGTAGGGCACGAAATATTTGAAATACACACTTCCGCTTTGGCCTACATTACCCATCCACCTTTCGGTTGGTGATATTGGTTGTAACACGTCGACTTTGAATGATTCTGGTGTGGACGCGGCGGTTCTGGGTAGAGAAGTAGAAATCGAAGCTGAGTAGTATCCTGGTTCGGCGTCAACAGGCAATTCGTAATATCCAACATATTGTCCGTTTCCGAAATCACTAAGAGGGAACTGTGGTCCACTTGGTGGGGTTAGGACGACCCACACGAGACAGTTTTCAACCGGATTATTATATTGATCGTGCACCGTAATCGAAAAGGTCACATGATCACCTCTTCTATAGGTTGACCCATCAGGCACAATTTTCTTGATGTTTAACTCCCTGAGCTCCCATACAGCGGTAAGTGATCCATCACCTGACACATCTATAGATGTCGCCCAAGAATTTGGTTGATCGACCGTTATTCCACCTGATGATTCCCATCGCAGAAAGGTGTACGAGTCTTCATATTCTGAAGGAAGTACAGCCCACACAATATACCAAGCTGGTGGCTTTTCGATAGTTGTTGGCAATTCATATTCTTCACCATTGTCGAGAGGCGGCCATACTATCTTACCAACATTTTCCAAATTATCAGTTGTGCGGCTTGACAGATTGATGCTATACTTTCGTATTTTGAATATTGCTGTCAAAATGTGTGGCGAATGCATCTTAACTGTGTATGACTCTTCACTTCCCACATTGTTTCCATCAAGATCCCAGTAGTCAAAGCCATATCCGGGATTTGGGCTTTCGCTTACAGAAACAGAGGTTCCAGAATCATGCCAGTAGGTTCCGGGTGAAGGATATGTTGTTCCGTAACCTGAAGGACTGATAGATATGATGAGACGATGGACAAGCACATACACGATTGAACCGTCGTTTCCAGCCTTGTCTCGACTGTAGCTTTCAATCTTGTGGGTTTCACCAGGAGGAATGGTGAACTCTCCTGTGTAGATTTTCCAAGAACCTCCGTCAATTCTGTAGTAGCTTTCATAGACGCCTGAGGTTGCGTCAAAGGCAATCAAAGATACCCTTGAACTTCCAGGAGAATGAAAGATGCCAGTGGTGGGTGGCGTGTTGTCAATGGTGAATATGTCGGAATAGACGGTGCCAGAGCCTCCATTATGATCGTCATATTCAATTTTGATTTTGCAGTTTGTGCTATCCTCGTAGTCAGCTGTATCAAAACTGTCTGAGTGTGTTGTAGGTGTTGGATTTTCAGGGAAGTAGAAGGAATAAGAGAATAGGGAATGCCAAGTGCTGCCGCCATCTGTGGACAGGTAGATGTCATAACTTACCCAATCATAGTCATCGTCCGCTCCTGTCCATATAATTGTCCGTACTCCTGACCATGCATCACCACCTGATGGTGAGACAAAAACAACGACAGGAGCCGTGTTAGGATTGTAAATGAAGTAGTAGAGAAACTCATCCCAATTCTTGGCTGCAAAGTCCAGATCGTTTTCATAATACCCATTGTATTGTTTCTGCAGTTCGTCCAAGTCCCTAGTATATTGTGCCTGTGAGTCAGGGAACCATATGGAAAGGCCATGTGCATGATCAACTGAAATGTCGTTGCCTCTTGTATTATGGCGTTCATGGATAACTGCAGTATTCAAAGCATTCTGAAGATCTACACAAGCACTTCTGATGTTTGAATCAGGGATATTTGCATGTACTCGTTCAGTGAAATGATAGAGGTCAACCATCCACGTGAAATCGTACTCTTCAGTTTCTCCTCTAGAGATTATGATTTCAGAACGGTATGTGTGCATATTCTGTTTCAGCAAGTCAGCCAGACTACTGATTTTGTTTGCAAGATTTTCAATCTGGTTTAGGTCGATAGCAGACAGAGTTACGGACCCATCATGCCACCATGCACTTGACCAATGGTCAACATATGTATCAACAATCCTCGTTGCTAAAGCGTTTCGACTTGTCGTAGGATTGTTTCTCAGGAATGAAAGAAACTCGTTGTATCTCCATGAGCTTGTGGTTAAGCAAATCGATGGACAACCGTACTCAACCTTTTCTGAACCTATGAAAACATAAGCGCAGTTCTGTATTTCGTAAGCCATCTCAACCATACCCATCAAACAAGCATCTAGCCCAAAGATGTCAAGCTTGCTTACGCCTGTGTTTTGCTTTATTGACTGCAAAGCGTCGCCGATTTCGTCTATCTGTAAAGCGTGATCGTGTACGTCATCCCATATGACTCCATCCAAAGCTCCGCCATGATCGAATAGGATTAGTGCGTAGTGGTTGGCATGAAATCTTTTTATCATATATGTCGAGAAAGCTGTTAGAGTGCTAGGGTCACCCACATCTACTTCGTTCGTCCAGGAAGATTTGATGTCGTTTAGTTCTATCTCAACGAGTTGGTTTGGTTTGAAAAAATAGGCGTGAGTGTTACCGTTTCCACTTCTATCGGCAAGCGTCACCAGACTTATCTGTGTGGAAGAACCGACTCCTCTAATCCTATTAACATTTTCGTCAACATACGTACTTAAATCGGTCCCTCCCTGTGAACCGCTGCTCAGATATGTAATAACAGTCCATGAAGCTATTTGCACAGATGCAGTCTTGATCTTCTGATTGTTAGTTTCCCCAGTTCCGATGCCACTTCCGGTGTCTTTGTTAGCCTCGGCGATGGCATTATGATAATCTACTACTACGCGTAGCTTGCTGGATCCAGTTGTTGACACATAGACGTTTTCTGCGTACCACGTGTATGTGCTTCCGGAGTTCAGCGAATCTAGGCTGCCTGCTGCAGTTCCCCAGCCCTCCACAAACAGGTAGGTGGTGAATGTGCCGGTTGCAGTTGCATCTCCATTGTTTTTGATTTGGAAGTAGACTGTGAAGGGTTGCCCTGAAGTTATTGCGGTATCACGGTTTCCATACGCATCAATCCACCATATATCAACAACTATTAGGTCGGCGCCTTTCCACCAAATCTTCTTGCTGTAGTAATTGTTGTTTTCATCATACTCTGGAACTGCATTGTATACATCTGCTTTTCCGGCTATCACGTGATATCCAGGGTCTAGAGTTCGATCCAAGTACCAATTGTAAGCGCTTCCTGCACCTAGACCATAATTGGTTCCCTGCCCAGCATATTGATCGTTGATGTAGAAGTAGTTAGTAAATGAAGTACTTGTGCCACATGTGCCTCTGTTCTTTACTTGCCAATAGATTCTCGCGTTCTGCCCTCCGGTTGGAGAACTTGGATTCGTCCAAATGTTTGTCCATAATAGATCCACGCATGGTTGAAGTTGGAAGTTGAGGGTTGAGGTACCCCCACCAGAAACGGTAGTGGACTTTGTTTGAGAGTGGTAGCCAGACTTAGAGGCGGTTACTGAGTATGAGCCTGGGTTCAGGTTTGAGAGGGAGTAGTAGCCACTTGAGTCTGTTGTTGTTGAACGTGATGTGGGGCCAGAAGCGGAAACAGTGGCACCGCTTATGCCCGAGCCCGTCACCGAGTCGGTAACCATGCCTTTAATTGTGCAAGGCTTCGGCTGAAGTTGGAAGTTGACAGTTGATGAACCTCCGCAAGAAACTGAGGTAGATTTTGTTTGGGAATAATAGCCAGACTTAGAGGCGGTTACTGAGTATGAGCCTGGGTTCAAGCTTGAAATGGCGTAGTAGCCACTTGAATCGGTATAGTCTGAGCCAGAACTGGGACCGGAAGCATACACGTAAGCACTGACTATGCCTGACCCTGTAACCGAATCGGTAACCCTACCCTTGATCGTACAAGGCTTCGGCTGAAGCTGGAAGTTGACCGTCACCGTACCGCCACTTTGGGGAACTGACGCTGACTTGGTTTGGGAGTAATAGCAGGAGTGGGGGGCAGTCACTGAATAAGAACCTGGGGGCAGGTTTGGAATTTCGTAGTATCCGT
>JABXJW010000138.1 GCA_013375395.1 Desulfobacterales bacterium | reverse complement strand
CTGTCGGTCGGCCTCAGGAGCCCGGGGTCATAGATATTATTTTTGAAAGCTGCTGATCGTCCGTGGGTGTTTGTATTCAAAACAAAAAGGGCCATGATTGCCACTATCAAACTCACATACTTTTTCATACTCCACCCCTTACTTTAACCCTGACAATCGAAGCGTCAGGGCCAAGAATTGCTCGGCCCCATCGAACCCGCCCGCTTTGGAGTAAAAGACCCGGTGGTTTCCACCATCATCGATCTTGACCCCTATGAAGTACGGTGTCCTGACATCTCCGAAGCGATTGTGAATGGAAAAATCCTCATCGGCAAAAAGGGGAAAAGGGATTTCATAGGTCTTTCTGAAGACATCAACCTCAAAGGAAGAATTGCCCGCCCCAAGCCCGATCAGTTTGATTTTACCCTTCAGATCCGGGTCATTTTCTATCTTGCGATACAGCTTGTTAATTTCCGGCGCCTCCCTTTGACAATAAGGACAATACATACTGAAGATTTCGATGATGATAACCTTTGCCTTTGTTTGTGGTATCTTGAACTCCCCCTCGCCTGAAAGCCCCAGGTAACTCTTGTGGCCGGGGTCTTTGGGCACGGGAAGGTTTATCTGCGGCAATACATCACCTTTTTTCAGCGGTGCGTCGGCGGCAACAGCCGGATAGCCGAGCATAAGAACACACGCGGCAACAGACACAAAATACAGCAAAATCTTTTTCATCGTCCCCCCTTCTGCGTCGAAAGCAAAACTACCAATAGCGCAAAAACTGCTGCAGAATTCTTACTATACATATGCTTCAATGATCTCCTTGAGCATCGCCCCGTCCACGTCCTGCTCAACCAAAGGCCCTTGAGCCAAGACCGGAAAGTGTTCTTCAAAGGCTATACGGTCGTTGCGGTAAATGATGCCGATCGGGATCTTATCGCCCCACTCACAGGCTATCTTCATGGCTGATTGCCAATCGGTTGGATTGTATTCCGGCGGTAAGGGCTCGCAACGCTCCTTGTACCAGGCAAAGGTGTTGACCTTGTTGAAGGAGACACACGGCTGTAACACGTCGATCAGGGCAAGACCGCGATGGGCAATGCCCTGTTGAATCAGGTTCGACAGATGATCGATCATGCCGGAAAAGCCGCGGGCCACAAAACCGGCGTGCATGGCAACGGCCACCGCTATTGGATTGAACGGCATTGAGAACACGCCTTCCGGCTGGGCCTTGGTCACAAAACCTTCGGCCGTGGTGGGGCTGGCCTGTCCCTTGGTCAGGCCATAGACCTGGTTATTGTGCACCAGTAGCGTCACATCAATGTTGCGGCGTATGGCGGCCAGGAAATGGTTTCCGCCTTCACCGTAGTTGCACCCGTCGCCGCTTTCGACTATGACCGCAAGCTTCGGATTGGCAAGCTTGGCTCCCGTGGCAACGGGAAGTGAACGGCCATGAAGGCCGTTAAAGACATTGGCATTCAGATAGTGGGGCGCCTTGGCGGCCTGGCCGATCCCTGAGACAAACAGCACCTGGTGCGGTTCCAGTCGGCTGGCTACCAGCGCCTGCTTGACCGCCTTCAGGATAGAAAAATTTCCACACCCAGGGCACCAGGCCGTCTCGTATTCTCCATAATCGTCAATGGTTACCATAGTTCAATTCCCGAAGAATCGACTCCGGTGTCAGCGGCAGGCCATCATATCGAAGCACCTGCTTCTTGATTTCAAATCCTGTTTCGCGACGAATCAGCCGGGACAGTTGCCCAAGAGCGTTCCCTTCTACGGACACCACCTGCCGTGCCGACTCAAGGTGGCGCATGAATTCTTCGGGCCGCAGCGGCCACACCTGACTAAAATGCAGGGTGGCCACCCTCTGTTTTGCCGACCTTAAGCGCCATGCGGTTTCCTCAACAGCCCCCTTGCTCGAGCCCCACGAAACCAGCAGAAGATCCGGCACCTCATCGCCTTGCATCTCTGGTGGGACGACCAAGGAGCCGATCCACCCCTCCTTCCTCAGCCTTTTTTCCACCATCTGTGTGCGGATGGAAAGGTCTTCTGTAATGTGGCCGTCCTCTGTATGCTCATCGCTGTCGGCCACAACAAGGTGTTCACTCATGCCCGGAAGGAGGCGGAGCGAAATGCCGCTTTCGGTAATCGCAAACCGAAGATACGGTGACGATTCAGGCGCGTGCGCTCCAACATGCACCGGAGACAAGTTCTCTACGTCAAATGGCCTCACTGTGCGATAGGAATCAGCGAGAAACTGATCGGTCAAAAGGAAAATGGGGGTCTGAAATCGCTCTGCCAGCTCAAAGGCCTTTCGGGTAAGATGGAAGCACTCCTCGACCGTTGCCGGCGCAAAAATTGCCCGAGGAAACTCGCCGTGGCCGGCATAAAGAACAAGCTCCAGATCCGCCTGTTCGGTCCGCGTAGGAAGGCCGGTAGCAGGGCCGGGCCGTTGCGCCACCACAACCACCACAGGGGTTTCGGTCATGGCAGCGAGGCTGATCCCTTCCACCATGAGGGCAAACCCGCCCCCGGATGTGCCTACCATGCTCGGCGCACCGGCAAACGAGGCCCCTATTGCCATATTTATTGCTGCAATCTCGTCTTCTGCCTGCTCCACAACCAAACCCATCCTCTTGGCATGGGTTGCAAGGTTGACAGAGACGGAAGTCGAAGGGGTCATTGGATAAAAGGCATAAAATTTCAAGCCTGCCGAAATTGCCCCAAGTGCGATGGCCTCGTTTCCGTTCATCATAAAACGCCGGGCAGGATTGGAAACAGCGGGGAGCTTGCACCAGGCCGTTGAGTGTGCAGCGGTCCACTCCACAGCAGCCTTAAGCGCGCGGCGGTTTTCTGCCGCCAAGTGAGCTTTTTTCTTGCCAAAGAAATCATCCAATGTCTTTGCCATCAACGCATCGTCAAGGCCGAGAAGGGAACCCACCACACCCAGGGCCGCGATGTTTGAAAACCTACCATGAGCCAATTCCTTGAAAGGGACCTTCAGAAAGCTGTCAGCATCAACGTCAAAAGCTCTGTCGATGACTACAAGCCCGTCGGCTGACAGCTCCCTCTGATGCAACGTGGCCGTATCCTCATCGAGTGCGACCAACAGATCAAGCGACTCCAGCGGGGCGATCACCTCATCGAGTCCCACGCGGATGGCAAAGGTGTTGTGTCCGCCTCGAATGCGAGACTGGTAGCCCTGGGTCACTGCGATGAAATAGCCGCTTCGTACAAGGCTTTTGGCCAGCAGTTGCCCGAGTGTGACCAACCCTTGACCTGCCTCGCCGCCGATGAGGATGTTCATAGTGCTCTCCGGCATGATGGCGCCCGCCTGCGTCTCATCACGCCCCGTCAAGTACCGTGTGCTCTTGCTCAACAAACCATGCGGCCGGATCGGAAAGGTATAACTTCATATCAGACAAGGCGGCGTGGTGGCTCTTTTCCTCCATTATCATCCGCTCAATGAACTCCTGCTCGACAGAATCGGTCGCCTTTGAGAGGTTTTCCTGATAGAAGGCTACGGCCCGCGATTCAAGATCAATGCCCGCATCGAGTGCTTCCAAGTCGCCGGTTGTCGCATTGATTTTTGTGCCGTGCGCGGCCGCCATCTCCTTGAAAAGCACAGATATCTCCTTGCGGCCTGGCTTTGTAGACTTCCACTCATCGGACCAAGCTTCACCGGCTCTCAACGATTCGTAGATCTTAAGGATGCGATCCATATGAATTAACTCGTCCTTCATTAGTATGCGAAACATCTCTCGTCCAAGCTGGTTCCGGCAGCTTGCAACAGCCTTCTCATAGAAAACCTTGCCCTCCATTTCCATCTCCAATGCCGTGGAAAGCATCCGCAAAGATCTTTCATGACCTTTTTCCACATTTGGCCTCCTTCTAGACTGAACTTTGTAATTTCTAGGCCCCTATAGCGGTTAGCCTTTCCACAGACCATGCAGGTTGCAGTACTCACGAGCCGTGATTTGCTCTGCAGCAATGTCAAATGTAGCTTCAGGCGCATCACCAGGTTGCAAAAATTGGCGGTAAGCCTTTCCGTCTGCGATGATCTCGATCCACTCGATATAGTGTTTTTCCTCCATTGGGTGGACAACGCTGCCGACTTGTATCCTGACGCCGTCAGCCGTCTTTTCCACAACAGGCACATGTTTTTCCTTGGAAGCATCGACTGTGCCCTCCACAATAAGCTTCATCGGCTGCTTGCAGCAGACAAGCTCTCCTTTGGCCTCATGGAGGACCTCGACAATGTTTCCACACACTTCACACTTGTAAACTTGCAGTCTTTCCGTCATCTTGACCCCCTTTTTTCTTGTCTGGTATCGTTTTAGCCTTTTGAAACAAACGGGTTCGAAGGAGCTTCAGCGAGGATCAAAATTTGATCCTCGCTGAAGCTGACGTGTTTTCAAGGACCTAAATTGTTACCTTGTCTGCAGTCTCTAGGTCGACTGCTCTTGTTAACGTTTGAGGCTACCAGTTCTCTGCCAGCAGTTCGAAGTGTGCTTGCGGATGGTCGCAGGCAGGACAGGTCTCGGGGGCAGATTCATCTTCGTGCAGATAGCCGCAATTACGGCAGCGCCACACAACCTTGTCCTCGCGCTTGAACACGCGACCGGCTTCGATATTGGCTGCAAGGTTGAGATATCGCTTTTCGTGCTGCTTTTCAGCTACAGCAATCGCCTCAAAGACTTGTGCCATTTCTTCAAAGCCTTCCTCCCGGGCCGCCTTGGCGAAGTCTGGATACATCTTGGCGTGCTCGTAGTTCTCGCCTGCAGCAGCGGCCTTCAAGTTCTCCAGTGTGGCGCCGATGACACCGGCCGGAAAACTCGCAGATATCTCCACCTCACCGCCCCTGAGGAGCTTGAAGAGCCTTTTTGCGTGCTCTTTTTCCTGATTGGCTGTTTCCTCAAAGATGGATGATATTTGTACAAAACCGTCCTTTTTTGCCTGCCCGGCAAAGTATGTGTACCGGTTGCGTGCCTGAGATTCACCGGCAAATGCCGCCAGAATGTTTTTTTCTGTTTTAGACCCTTTCAACTCCATTGCTATGCTTCCTTTCCGGCCGCATCATGGCTCCTCTTTACATTATGAGTATAGTCCAACGAACTAATGAGACATCAACCAAGCCACGTGAATGATTTTTTAAATAACGCGCTGTATCCAGGATTCATGTTGAACTGAATCTTGCGCGGGCGGTTGTGAAACCATGCATCGGCAGCTCACAGCGGGGATCAAAACCACTCGTGTTTCGATCCAGCCGTATTTGTTGCGCCCTTAGTTTGTGCCGGCACTCGGAACAATCCCAGTATTGCCAGTAACGTTTGGCTGCGTGATCCAGGCAATTACTATAAAAAGGGCAATAGATATTCTTGTTGCCTGATCTGTGAACAGGTTTGGCCATTGGTTTCATAGCGCCCCCTCCACTTTGATGGTCATCATTATGTGATTGTTTGGCCCGACAAAACGGATTCCACCAACGATACTACCTCATTACCGCTCGATGAGTCCTTTGAGAGAAAATAATCGGCTCCGTATTGCGGGGCAGCCCGTCGATATTCCGGTAAATCATAACTAGTCAGGATGATAACGATTATTCCGGGATCATGTGCTTTTATTCTCTTTGTTAGCTCAAGGCCGTTTTCCCCGGGCAACTTGATGTCCATAAAGACGAGGTTGGGCCGAAAGGCATGTACTTTTTGCATGGCTTCTTTTCCTTCCGTCGCCTCCTCGATGACCATCAACGGGAACCGCACATGCAGAATCTCTTTGAAGGATTGCCGAAAGGCGCTGTTGTCATCGACGAGTAATGTCCTAAACATAATAGCTTACACCTTGAAGCAACCGTCTTTGTGTAGGCACAAGGTTTGGAGTATCCGGTTTGCACTTTTGTCTTTTACTCAAGTTCATTGGGGTGGTAAATGGGGTGTATGGTGTATTTCGTGGTGGTATTGGACTGTATTTGTAATGATGATAAGGTGTAAGTTGAACAAAAAAGAGGTGGGTTTGCTCAACCAAAGTGTAACATTTTTACACAGAAAAATAGAAGTATACTTTGCAATGTTGAGAGATAAAGTTTATGGTTATAAAAACACTATAATCACAATTTGTCATAGACAAAGGTGGTGATGCGAGGTTATACGGTGTTTTTTTTGATGATTTTAATGTGTCATTACTTGCCGACCTGGAAACTTGTCCAATATAGAGTATGGTCCCAAACTCGCTGGTTTGATTCTTATAGAGGACTGTTTACATACGTTTTGTTATGCAAAAAAAACAGCGCATTGTCATTGCTGAAGACTATGCGATACTCAGAGAGGGATTGCGGTCGCTGCTATCTACAAATCCAGATTTTGACATTGTAGGGGAAGCAGAAGACGGCCGCGAAGCCATCAGGTGTGTTGAAAAGCTTGCACCCGACCTTGTCTTGTTGGATCTGTCCATGCCGAGGACAAGCGGAATGGACGCCATTAAAGAGATAAAGAGGTTGTGTCCTGAGACAAAGATCCTGGCATTGACGGTTCACAAGGCCGAGGAATACGTTCTTGCGGCCCTTCAGGCAGGCGCGGATGGGTATGTCTTAAAAGATGCCACCCACGCCGAACTGCTGATTGCCCTGAGAAGCGTCTTGGGCGGAAAACGATATCTTAGTCCCGGAATATCAGAAAGTTTGATCAAAGGGTATTTGGACGGTAGGAGGGCCGCAAAACCCAGCTCACCATGGGAAGCCCTCACTCAACGGGAGCGACAGGTCCTTAAACTCATTGCCGAGGGATATAAGAACAAGGAGATTGCCGATTACCTCTGTATCAGTGTAAAAACCGTAGAGAAGCACCGGGCCAATCTAATGAAGAAGCTGGATCTGCATAATGCCTCTGCCCTGACATCCTTTGCCATAAAAAAAGGGCTGATCACCAGGTAGTCTTGTTTTTGGTCCCTTTATTAGCAAGTTTCACATAACCATGACGCCCTGACAATGGTTCCTGCCACCCCGGTCGACTTGACGGTGTGAACCCCACCTGAAAGTTGAATTCGTTCTCTCATGCTCAGAAGCCCGAACCCCTTCTTAACACCACCAACAGAGGAAGCTTCTATTGGGTCGAACCCACAACCATTATCCTCAATGTCTAATTCTATGGTACCGTCTATCTTCCTGAGGCAAAGACGTACGAAATCTGCCCTGCTGTGTTTGGCTACGTTGTTCAACGCCTCCTGCAAGACCCTATAGATGACCGGTTTAAGATGCTCTGGGATGTCTTCTTCTTTTATTTCAATTTCTTTTTGAATACGGATGCCGGAATAAACGGATTCAAACTCGCGCGAAAACCAGGCAATAGTCGCCAAGATACCCAGATCGTCCAGAGTGGACGGCCGCAAGTTCATCACGATTCTTCGTACTTCTTCAATTGCTTCCTGAATTATCGGAACGATCGCATACAATGATTTGGCATCCGCCGCGCCTGTTTCTTCTTGACCCATTTGTTCAAGAGTACCCTCCAAACTAAATTTTATGGCTGACAATGATTGCCCGATGCCGTCATGTAGTTCCTGTGCGATCCTTTTTCTTTCTTTTTCCTCTGCCGTCAGTAAATGGGAAGAAAGGAGGCGGAGGTCCCTTTCGGATTCCAGTAGGGCTTCTTGCATCCACTTTCGTTGAGTTATATCCGCAACGTTTCCCAATATGGCACGACTTCCTTTGTACTCTATTTGGCTAAACCTCCTTATGGTCCATATGGTTTCACCGTCTTTTGTCAGGCCCATTGCCTCGTATTCGGATGGAGCTTCTTCTCCATTAAACCTCTTTCTTCTTATCTCCTGGACTAAGCTCCTGTCGTCCGGATGAACCAGCTTTAATGATTCCATGCCAATCAACTCGTCCGGTGAATACCCGTGCATTTGGGCAAACCTGTTATTTGCAAACTCTATCTTCCCGTCCAGAATTATGCAGATCCCGATCAGGGAATTTTCAACCAGTCTACTGTAGATTTTTTCGCTTTCCCGAAGTGCCCCTTCCGCCCCCTTGCGCTCTTCAACTTCCTGTTTAAGTTGTTCGTTTGCTGCAACCAGTTCGGCAGAACGCGCCTCCACCCGTCTTTCCAATTCGTGGCGAGCTTGTCGCAGGCTGTTCTCGCTTTGTTTTAAGTCCCTGAATACCAAGTCATATGGCCTAGCCAGCGCCGTCTCCACAATGGCTTTATAGATGAGATAAAACGAAATGATCTTCAAAAAGTGCCCAACCAGATTAAAAAAACCATATGCGTGCGTGTAAAATGTGAATGCTAATTCCGAAGCTATTGTCACAATGATGGATGCTACCAGCAATCGCAACACACCCATGTCAAATAATTGACGTTTTTTAAAGAAAACGGCACAGGAGGCTGCAAGAACCATAGAGATGACATACTCACTGATTTTTTTAAACGGTGTCAACCCCACCCCACCAACAAAGCAAACGGGGAAGACGTTCCAATAGAAAATAGAGCCCAACAAGAGTGTGAAAATTACGGCGTAGCCGCCCAATACAAGTTTGACTTTCAGTTTTCGCCCAAGAAACAAATGGGCAACAAGAAGAGAGATGCTTTCGACACCCCTGGCGGCAATCCACAGTTGGACTGCCAAATTTGTATCACTTTCTCTAAATACTCCCATTCCCGGATACGCCAAGGTGTGGACCATATCCAAACCGCCGACGAACAGGTATGCGATCCCTATAAACAGAAGATAATTGTTATCTATAAATCTGAAAGAGTTCCATGCGACCATGAAAATTCCGCAAGCCACGACAATGGCAAATATTTCGGCTAGACTGTGGAAAAGGATATAACCGTGCAGGTTCATCACGTATAGTCCAAGCAACACCAAGACAGCAAACGCAATGGATTGATACTTGTGCCTGTCTGGCATCACAAACTCTCTTTCCTATGAACATGGAAACAAGAAAGGCTCCTAACACATGTATCTTTGATACAATGGATGGAGCCTTTCACAGTCGAACCTTCCTGCACCAAGGCAGTCGATATCTGCATCTGCACCAAAAAAGGGTTGGCCGGGGAGGCCAACCCTTTTTTAATCGTTTGGTGGAGCTGAGGGGGATCGAACCCCTGACCTCATGACTGCCAGTCATGCGCTCTCCCATCTGAGCTACAGCCCCCTTTTCCTTTTTTCTATTTTATAGCAACACTCTAGTCCACTGTCAATGTTGTTTTTTTCTTGACGTTAGTCAATATCAGTCAATAATTCATTGGTAACGTTCAAAAGTGTTCGCACGGTGACAATTCAACGGATGTTATATAAATGTTGAAATAACCGTGGATTCCAAGTTTGATGGTCTCGTAAAAAGTCCAAAATAGACGGCAAAGTAATCCGCCGAAGGCGGACCAAATTCAAGGCGCGCACCT
>JABXJW010000525.1 GCA_013375395.1 Desulfobacterales bacterium | reverse complement strand
CACATCTGCACGTCTAAAGCTTTTTTGCATTTTATTAGGGCTTGGGGTGAGGGTTTTGGTTTGTGTGTGTCTAGGGCGGTTGTTACGTGTGTGAAGTATTTTGCTATGCCGAAGTGTTGTAGTTCTTTTGTGATGGTTTTTTTTGGGACGCTGCGCATGGTTATCAGGGCGAGTTTGGCTTTTTTAGAAAGGGTTTGTAGGGTGGTTGAGATGTTGGGTATGGGTTTGGTTTTTGCCTTTGATATGGCGTAGTAGGTTTTCAGGTACACGCCTAAGAATTTGTTTATGTCGCCTTTGACGATGTGGTTGATTGGCTGTTTCTGTTCGAGTTTTCTGGGAATCTCCAGAGCAGCTTTGGCTTCGAGCGGTTCAAGTCCCATTGCTTGAAACGCGGTTCGCGCTGCTTCCACGTAAGCGTCTCGTGAATCCACGATGGTGCCGTCCAAATCGAAGAAGATGCCTTTTGCCTTCAACTTTGTTGCGCTCATGCTCTGTTGTCTCTGTTTTGCCTTATGTTGATTGGCTTTTTCTTTCATAAACCTTTCCCGCATTGACGTTGAGGACGGTGATGGGGAAACTGTTGTGCTCTCGGAGACTATACCCCCCTTATATAAAGGCACAAACCTGCTACAAAATTTGGACTTAATTTTTCAAATTTCGGGATGCCAATTTTTACCGCGTAAATAAACGGCTGTTATCTACATGATAACCTCAGCGCGCGCTATTCTTTGCAGTATGCTCTTTGAAAGGGCTATCTGTGTGCGTGCACTGCGGTAGCTACGTCTATTCCCATCGAAATATTTTCGACGATATTAAGAATCCTGCCACCAGAATGCCGAGTAAGACCGCAATTTCGGTCAAATGGTCTGCCATGCTTTGACCTATCCACAGGCCTCGCATCAGAATAGTCACATGAGTCATTGGAAAGATCTTTGCAACTTGCTGAACGGCTTCTGGAACGGCCTCGAATGGCACAAATACTCCTGAGAGGAACAGCATCAGGAAGAGAAGTATGAAGCCAAAACTCTCAGCAGCGCGGACGTTTGGCATTATGCTAGCTACTACGATCCCGAAGGCAAAGAAGCTGAAGCTGCTGAGGACAAAGGCGGCTATCACTTCTATCGGATTACCGTTGAATCGTAAACCGAATGCGAATTTGGCGACGACGA
>JABXJW010000524.1 GCA_013375395.1 Desulfobacterales bacterium | reverse complement strand
GGTATTTCATGCGGTGTACCCCATGCCCTTTGCGCTATGCGAACACTGAGGAGGCAAAAGGATGCGCAAGCTAAATATCAATATAGTCGCGCCGGTTTTGATAATTGCAGTTATGATCATGGCGCATATTCATGGCCATGCAGCCGAAAAGAGGGTAACTGTCGGAAACAAGAACTTCACGGAGCAGTACGTTGTCGGCCAACTAATGAAACAGATATTGGAGGCGCGCGGCTTTAGGGTTGACCTGAGACCGGATCTTACCTCCATGGCTCTGCGAGCGGGAATGGAATCCGGCGATATTGATATCTGCGCAGAGTACACGGGAACAGCCTGGATGGTTCACCTTAAGCGCGAGTACAAACCGGGCACGGATAATAACCGGCTTTATGCCATTGTAAGAAATGCGGACAACACAAATAATTTCATCTGGCTGGATCCGATTTGGAACAACAACACGTACGGCCTGGCATCCTGGCCTGAATTCGCCAATAAACACAATTTGACAAATCTGTCCGATTTGGCGGCCCTTTATGGAAAGAAGAAAGGAAAGTTCAACACCTTTGTCAACTTCGAATTCTCAACCCGCCCGGACGGTCTCCCTGCCATGGAGAGGTTTTACAATTTTAAAGTAGCCAGAACGTCCCTCAAGACCGGAACCCCCGGGGCTTCACTGATCGCTTTGAAAGAGCATATGACACAGGTGGCAATGGTTTTCGGAACCGATGCTTCCATCGCCAAATATGGCTGGCATGTGTACTCGGACGACAAGTCTTTCTTCCCGCCGTATGACCTGACTCCCTGTATTCGCAAAGAAGTCCTGGATAGATATCCTGAGATCGCAAATATTCTCAAATGCCTTGTGGCTACCTTTCCCGGAGGAGGCAAACACGCCACCCCTGAAATCGTTACCAGATGTCAAAAGACCTGGCGGGAACTTAATGCTGAGGTGGACATCGACAAGAAGGAACCAGCAGAAGTTGCCTATGAATACCTTCGCAGACACGGCTTGATCAAAGACATAATTATTCGTTGAATGTAAATCAATTCCAGCGTATTATGTCATCTAGCACCTCCTGTTTTTGGTCTTTATTACTTGACGGCTTCGTAAAAAGTCCAACTTCTGCGTTGCGCTGCATCCTTCGTCATTAGAAAAGGAAAGTGCCTAAAGT
>JABXJW010000137.1 GCA_013375395.1 Desulfobacterales bacterium | reverse complement strand
TACGCCGTCCTACATCGAGGGGGGTCGTATATTTACTTCTCCGGGATTTATGATCTTATCCTCGTCGGATTTGGCGCTCCCAATAGACTTGCGTCTGCCCTCATGAATTTTCTTGAGCCTGAGCTTCAACTCCTGTTTTGTGAAATATCCTAATTGCACAGTCTGCGTCACCGTGGCATAGCCGATCCTGCTAGCCTCCACCTTATACGTCCCCTTTGACAGCGCTCTCTTTCCGGACTGAAAATTGCCCATTTTATCTGCACTTACCGAATGAGACGCCTTTTCCAAACTGGCGGTGGTGTTAATCATATTCACTATCGTACCTTCCGGGCTTTCGGTGGCAACAGGGATCGGGATCATGTCGGCGTCCACGAGCTGAAGCGCGCCATATATCTTAGGCGAACAGGCCGCAAGGGGTAATACGAGAACGGCAAGCAAGAATAAGAGATTTGCTCTACAGTTCATATTCTTCTCCTCCTAATTTGTGGTTCAGATGGATAGCAAAAAGAGATTCGGGTCGTCCGATATCTCACCTAAGCCCTTGATAATATATACAATTGACTATTAACAACGGGCTGCTGACATTACAATTTTTCATGTCGCCGCTTTATTGAAAAATCTTATCGAATGTCCTTTGAAATGCGGGCTCTTGTGTAGAATTTCCATGGTCTTAAAACACCTGCTATGATCGGCTTTCCACATGCTTTCAAGAATTAGGAACATGACGGTTTTTTGACAGTCTCCTTCAAAATAGACTTTTTACTATATCGGCAGCTTTATTATTTTGTTTAACTAAAATTAATGACAGATCGTAAAAAAATAAAAAATACCACTGGTGCTTAGTTGTGTACATTAGCACGACAAGAATAGCAGTCTATTGTTTATTATTAATGAAATCCATCAGTTGTGCAAGTTGATGATTGGGGCGCTTCATTGGTTTCTCCGTTGCTCATGCGAAAAAGCGGGAGATCCATAGCTGCGGTGAATCCGATTCGCTTGATCCACTGCCGGGTGACTCACTCAGAAGAAACGTATATATGAAGGCCGCAGGTCGATTCGGTCCTCGGAGCTACTCATAAGGTCGTGGACTGATATTAATCGCTTCAGGTACAAGCAAGAAATATGCCGAGTATGTTTACGTCGTGAACCTTGCCATCCGTTACCAAGGGGAGCATCTATAGTCTATATCTAGAGAGCCTGTCCGACAACCACGCAAAAATATGCTAGAGGCGTGAGGGGGAAGTCGGAAAAAGGCAGCAAATAAATCGCATAAACTGTTATTATCTACTTGATAATATATTTAAAGTAGGCCATGAGTCCTCTGTAAGTATCCGGTCCGGAGGAGGCTGATCGGATTTTTTACCCACGAATGGCGAATTGATATTTTCTTCGCCCGCTAGTCAAGAATCTGCGTTGTGATTTGGTCAAGGCAATGGATCGCGGGAGCTCTGTATGCCGGAAAGAGACAAGAGATTTGTAAAGGCCCTTGTGGCCGATCAGGAGGGGAGATTTTTTGACCTGGACGGCTATGCAGCCGTGGGGATGGCCGGCCGCAGGCTGGCCCCTCTTTTAGACAGCGAAACCATAAAGATGCCCTTCGGGGGCGAACACCTGTTCCTGCCGGATCGAAGGCCCATCGCCTATAATACCGTAACCGACCAATTTGAGGTGCTCACTGAAAATCCGACTGCTCCCGGCGAAGCGGTGTTCCCTGTGGCTGCCTTTAACGCTCCCGGCTATATGATTTCACTTGTGAGCGCCTATGCAGAAGAGCCTGTTGCGGTTCCTCTTCCGCTTTTTTCCTACGGTGCGGTCGGCTGGCTCAGTGGAGGGTTTCGGGTTGCGGCCCTGCGGGTGGACCGGGAAAGGCGCCAGGACTTGCGCCTGATGTCCAGTGATAAGATCGCTCAGGGGATCTCAAGGCTTCGTATGAGCATGCCGTCCAATCGACTAAGGACTCATCTTGAGACCTGCGCCCTCACATACGGTTGTCCAGCGGCCAAGAATTTCTTTCTGGGCCGCTATGAGGCTCCGATTCCGACCTCCACGCATTGCAATGCTAGGTGTTTCGGGTGTCTTTCAATGCAACCAGAAGACACCGGCATCCCCAATACCCAGGAGCGCATCGATTTTACCCCAACACCGGATGAGATTGCTCAGGTTGCAGTTCATCACATTAAACACGCCAGACGACCCGTGGTGAGTTTTGGCCAGGGATGTGAGGGGGAGCCGCTTCTTGCCGCAGATGTTATTGAGCCGGCCATACGATTGATCCGAAAAGCAACCCGGCGCGGCACCATTAACATAAACACCAATGCCGGCATCCCTTCCGTATTTGAAAGGCTATTTGACGCAGGCCTGGACAGTATCCGTGTGAGCATGAACAGTGTGAGAAAATCCTGCTATGAGGCCTACTTTCGACCAAGGGGCTACGGTTTCAACGAGGTGGTTGAAAGTATCGATTTGGCCGGACGCAAGGGCAAATTCGTCTCCATAAACTATCTGAACTTGCCCGGCTTTACGGATGCCGAGCCAGAGGTTGAGGCATTTTTGTCCTTTCTGGGTGGCCACCCCGTGAATATGATCCAATGGCGGAACCTGAATTTTGACCCGGTCCGCTATTGGCAGATCATGGGCAGCAACGGGCAAGGGCATGAACTGATCGGGATGGTCACGCTATTGGAAAAGGTGCGAAATGCCTTTCCCCGGTTGCAATTCGGATACTTCAACCCCCCAAAAGAGAAGTTTGACGCCTAGGGCCTTGCATTCATGAAATCCGCCAAAAAATACTTTCCTCATATGGCAAAAATTTCCGGGTTGGAACCCTCCGGCCCACACGTCGGACCAGGTCCCGGACTTTATGTCAAGACCTGCTTACAAGGAGGCTCGAATTCTTTTTAGCTAATAATATAAACAAGATAGGGGCAGCCAAAACCTAAATGCGGCCAAAAATTGTCATGCTGGCCCATTGTAGAAGCGATTGGCACAATATTTGATACCGTATCATTTTAGCCTTATGAAACAAACAGAATGAAACAGGCTGAAACGAAGGTTAAATTTTAATTTGTGTAACTGTTTGAGTCCGCCGCAGGCGGATTAAGAAAGAACAGTCAGGTGCTGGGCGACTTTTGAGCGCTGAACAAAATGCCGACCTTATCGGCCTTATTTAAGAGGGATAAGCTGTTCTTTCTTTACGCTCACTTGGACGCGAGTTTTACACGAATTAAAATTTGATCGTCGTTGAAGCCGTCATCCTTTCAAAAGGCTAAATTCTTACAAATTTTCAATATGGTGATGAAACAATGAACCTATCAGTTAGAATTTGGCTGTATGCAGCAGCTCTCGCTTTTTCCTTGGTTTGCTGCACCTATCAGCGGAAGGTGGCTCTTCCGGTTGTTGGCCTGCCCGAGCAGATTTATGCTACCCCAAAACTGAATAATTACGGCAAATCAGACGTCGGTGTCTTCGGATTCACCGAACCGCCTTATGCAACGCGCATGGGGAAGGCGGCCGCGGAGGCATTGTATGAGGCGTTGCTGAGCAATGGTGTGTTTGCCAGGGTGACTCTGGAGTCGGATGTTTCGGATCTCCGTAGAGAGAGCTTGATCGACATAGCCAGGGCCAGAAAGTACAGACTGATCATCATGGGAGATTTGCTCTACAGTTTTGAAGGTAGTCTTCATCAGCCGTCGCGGGTAGACGAGCGTATTACGGTAATTGATGTGGCCAAGAACAAAACCCTTTGGTACGCCAAGGCAACGGAAGTCGCCCTCCCCGCCCCACTCGCCGACTATATCATTGCAGTGGGCCGCGGTGCGCGAGCACCCACGGCCAAGGGGCTGCTGGGGAGAAATGCAGAAAAATTTTGCAAAATGCTCCTATCACCTACGCCATGGCAGGTGTCTTGCGGGGCTCAAACAGGGAGGCCTGAGCCGTGCGGATGCCAGTGACGGAGCGGCCGATTCTGGATTGGCACTAGCCTACGATAATTTCTTCAAGCGGGCGCTTGGGCACGTGGTGTACACCTTGGCTGTCTCGCCAGTACTTGATGCTTCCATCAGACGCGACAGTCTCAATGACCACGGCCTCTTTCGGCTTTCCGAGGGCAATCACAAGGAGGATCTCCAGGTGCTCCGGGATGGAAAGGGCCTGCCGCAGTTCCTTGCGTTTAATCGACCCCACCATGCATCCCCCCAGGCCCTTTTCGGTGGCGCCAAGCAGAATCGTCTGGCTTGCAATGCCGTGATCGCACCCGAAAGATTTGGCAATGGTGGTATCGCCGAGCACGATGATGTAAGCAGAAGGCCTTTCACCCTCTTGCGGACCATGCCAGTCTTTCAAATATCCTGCCCATGCAAGGTGCTTGAAGATGATGGCGTTTTTCTCAGGCTCACAGGAAAGGATATACTTTAAGGGTTGGAGGTTTGCGGCAGAGGCACAACAACGTGCAAGGCCCACAAGTTCTTTCAGGGTCTCGCGCTCTATTGAAACCTCCTGGTAGAATCTGCGATAACTCCGATTCTTGCATACAAGATCACCAATCATTTTGTCCTCCTCAAACCATTATCTCGCTCCAGAGTTATCTTCCACGGTTTGATTGATTGTCAAGGAAAAGGTTGGATGCAGTAGAATTCCATACCGCCGCTTGATGTGGTGAAGATTTGGCCTGCCTCAAAAAGAGATTGCCCGTGGCGCCTTTCATTATGCCAGGTGCATGGCTGTTTGGGCAACAGCCTGTTTTTGCTTGACACCGGCAACGCTTAGAAAGTATGTTGTCCAAATATGTTAAAAGGTTATCTCGTCAATCATTGGCTGCTTTAAGGAGCGTTCCTTGAGAGAGATATTTGCACACCGGGCAGGGCGAATTTTCCTGTGCGTACTGTTATTGTCTGTTGTAGGGCTATTGGCAGTCACCCCATTGTTTTCCAGGCCGGTGATTATTATGGGCTGGATCAGCCTGCCGTTTGCATCCGGCATCATTTTCCTGCTGGTCTGGCTCTTTGCCTACCTTATCTACTATTTCAAGTACTGGCCGTTTCGATGATTCCGATGATGACAGTCGTTGTTTTAGCCGGATTTGGTGTAATGGTCTTGCTTATGGCCGTGTACGGGTACAAGATTTCGGCCAAGACAGCCGAAGACTATATGCTTGCGGGCAGGGGGCTCGGCATTGCAGTCATGTTCTTCTTTGCCCTGTTTGCCATCTCAAGTGTGTGGACCTTTTACGCATATCCGAGCATCCTGTACCGGCAGGGGCCCGGCTTTGTTTATTTCATATGGGGCTGTGTGGCAGGTTTTGTGATCCTGTACATGTTTATTGGCCCACGGCTTTGGGCCGTGTGTCGGCTGAATCGCTTCTTGTCGCCCATCGAAGCATTGGCTGCAAGATATGAGTCGCCTGGGTTAAGGCTCATTGTCGCTATGGTGCTTCTTGGCTCTATCATTCCCTACATTGCGGACCAGTCCCTGGGTGTGGGCCTGGGGCTGAAGGCCATGCTGGGGTATCCCCCTGTTGTGGGCATTGCCTACATTTCCTTGCTCCTTATTCTGATTGTCTTGCTGGGGGGCATGCGGATAACCGCATGGGTCAATGTCTTGCTCGGATTGACCTATACGATTGCCTTTTTGGGCTCACTGCTGTTTGTGATCTCCAAGGTATTTCCGGGCGGCCTTTCCGATGCTGTTGCCGTTCTCAAGACCAATCAGCCGGCCCTTCTGACCACACCCGGCCCCGAGGGCAAGTTCAGCTCGGTGGTCACATCCATTGTGTTCTTGATCGGAGCGCTGGCTTTCACCTGGCCTCACATCGTCATCAGCACCATGACAGCAGAAGACAAAACCATATTCAAGTGGATGCCGGCCCTGGCACTTGTCGTGGCCGGCATGCTCTTTTACACGATTCCCTTTGTTTGGGGCTCTTTGGTGGCACCTGCCGTCAGTCACATGCCCGGCACCCTGGTGCCGCCTGTTTCGGGCAAAGCCGCAGACAACATTGTGCAAATGATTATAAGCGCATATCTGCCTTCCTGGTTTTCCGTCCTTGTGCTTATGGGAGTCATTGCGGCGGCCATTTCCACTGCCGCAGTCCAGCTCATGACGGCAAGCATTGTCGTAGCCAGGGACGTTATCCACGGTTTCTTTGTCCCCCGGAGCAGCGACCGATTTCTCATTCGAACGACCAAGATTTCGGTCATTGCCATTTTGTTACTCAGCATGCTCATTGCCTTCTGGTACCCTGTTGAGCTGGCCCAATACCTCGTGGGGATTGCCGTCCCAGGCTTTGCCCAATGGGCGCCTTGTCTGGTTGGGGGCATTCTATGGAAGCGGGCTACCAAGTGGGGGGCGGTGAGCGGGATTGTGGCGGGCGCGCTCTATTTGATCGCGGGGTTTATCTATCGGCCCGTGTTGTTTGGGCTGCATCCGGCCATTCCCACCCTGTTTGTTAATGTGACGCTCTTTGTAGTGGTCAGCTTGCTCACCAGTGCGCCTCGTGACACAGTGATCCGGATGTTTTTCGATGAAGTGGAAGATTTTCTCTCGAAAAAAGCATAAGGCGCAATGGCGGCTTATCTTTCAACCAGACGGGGATGTGGCTGATGTCATGGCCCTGCCGGGGGCCGTTGTGGAGGGCAGGATCGCCGGGCGTTACCTGCTCGCATCAGGAGGGGCGCCGGGCACGGTAATCATCCAGGGGGTCTGTCGCAAGGGTATTCTGGCAGGCGTAGACGTTGCCGTGGACCGCCGGGCAGCATCCGAGCATGACGTGGATGTGGCCTACCAGCCAAGGGGAGGGCGGGCGAGCCTGCGGCCGGCGGAAACAGTCAACTTTGAGGAGATGATGCTCAATGCCGGCGACCAGTTTGTCTCCACACCAACGGACCCCGAAGACTTGGCCTGCCTCCTTTACACCTCGGGCACCACGGGACGACCAAAAGGGGTGAGGCTGACCGTAAAGAATTTCTTGTCCGAGCAGGACGCCACCCAAGAACTGCTGGAGATAACCCCAAAAGACAGGATTATTGGGGTGCTCCCTTTTTTTCATGTGTTCGGGCTTTCAAACGTGCTTCTTTGCGGGCTCGTTAACGGCGCAACAATCGTACTGATCCCCCAGTACAGCCCTGGTAGCTTGCTAAAAACGATCATGGAGAGCCGCCCAACCTTGATGATTGCCATACCGACCATGTTTTCCCATCTCCTCACGCTTCTGGGGCGGAAAAAGGTGCGCCTGCCTGACAGCCTCCGATTGTGCGTTTCAGGTGCGGCTCCGTTGCCTAAAGAGATGATCAGTGCCTTTGAAAAAGGTTCAGGCTCTCGAGTCCTTGAGGGGTACGGTCTGACCGAGACGGTAGCTGCCTGTTGTTGCAACCCCCCGTATGGTGTTTGCAAGGAGGGCTCTATCGGTTTGCCGCTTGCCGGCTTTGAGATGAAGATCGTAGATGACGAGGGAAGAGAGCTTCCGCCTGGGGAGGTCGGAGAGATAGCCGTAAGAGGGGAAGGTGTCACCCCGGGCTACTACAACCTTGCCCAAGATACGCAAGATGCCTTCATGGACGGCTGGTTTGTCACCGGGGATATGGGATATAAGGACCAGGGTGGCTATTTTTTTGTCACAGATCGCAAAAAAGAGATTATTATTAAAGGGGGATTCAATATTTCACCGCGGGAGGTCGAGGGGGTACTCCTTGGGCATCCCAAGGTCAAGGCGAGTGCGGTTATTGGCAGAAAAAGGGGGGATAAGGAGGAGGTTGTGGCATTTGTCACAACAAGAGGTGCGGTTTCGGCAAAAGAGCTTATCGCCCATTGCAGGCACTCTCTGTCAAGCTTCAAGGTGCCGAATACGATCTGTTTCATGGAGACCCTCCCGATGAGTGTGACAGGAAAGGTGCTGAAAAAGGAACTCAAAGACGGCTACCAGGATGAACGCAGAATCGAAAAGAAACAGACTGGGACTGATTCAAGCAATTGAAAGATGGGCGGCAGCCTCTCCTGATTCAATCGCCCTTCATTTTGATGGGGAGTCCGTCACACACAGAAAGCTGAACCTCCAAGCCAATCGGGTGGCCAATGGGCTCCGGGCGCTGGGTCTGGAAAAAGGAGACCGGGTAGCCATCATGCTCCCGAATATTCCGGAGTTTGTCTACGCTCTTCTGGGCACGTTAAAACTTGGGGCCGTGGCCGTGCCGTTCAACACCCTGTACAAGGGCGGGGAAATCCAGCACATCCTTAAAGACTCAGGCGCCAAAGTCCTCATTGCCCTGACCAACTTTGCCCCAATGATCAATGAGATCAGGCCGGAGCTACCGGCACTCGAACAAGTAGTCCTGACAGGAGAACGCAATCTGCTCTTTGCCGAGCTTGAAAACACAGCCTTCGTACAGATGGTCCTTCAAAGGGATCTTGTCAAGGACATAGATATGGCTTATCAGAGGATCGGTAACATCCTATTGGAGGTCATTGAGGGCCTGGGGGTCAAGGATGCCTGGTACAAACACCGCGGAAGCATCAGGGTGCGGGGAGAAAAAATCGCAACTTTTGTCATCTCTGAGGTGGAAGGCATAGCCTTGATTAATGCTGTGCTCTTTTTGGGGCCGCTTGATACACGAGATTTCTTGCGGGTCGTGTGGGTTCCGCCCGAGATCCGGGACAAGGTGTTAGAACCTCTGACGTCTGTGCAACGTGAGGCCGGAAAAAGACCTTCCTGGAATCAAGTCAGGCAGACTGTCGTGGCTGCTATCGAGCAGGGATTTCAAGTGGAGATCAAGGAGGGCTCAATGGCTAGAGACGAGCTTTTCGGCTATGAGAAGCTCCGTTCTTTGGCCTATAAGGTGAGATGAAACGTCTCTACGCTTTGCCCTATGCTTTGAGCTTTCAACTGCGCCCCGCCTACGATACAATGATTATCTCTTCACCTTTGATTTTCACCCATTCTATGTTTTTCTTGTGCTCTTCACGGTATTTTTGGCTGGTCTCTTGAATATGTGCAATCTCAATCTCGTGTTTGCATTCCGGGCAATGGTATCTGAAGCTGGAAGTGATCTTCATGTCGCATCCGCATTCATCGCAACTTACTTTCATTTCATGCCTCCCGACTTTGTTATAGCCAGCTTGATTGTATAGGAATTTCCGTAACAATTTAGGTCTTTGAAAACACGGTCGCTCCAAGGACAATCAAGTTTTGAACCGTGTAAAACTCGGGCCTAAGTGAGCCTAAACAAAGAACTGCATCCACTTGTTAAATCGTACCAGGAAAGTTCGATCTTTTGTGAACATTATAAGAGCGGTCTGCCTAGCTCCCCGTTCTTTCTTAAGGCTCACTAAGCCCCTCAGACAGTTCCGCGGTTCAAAACTTGATTGTCCTTGGAGCGACCTCGAATCCGGTTGTTTCATAAGGCTAAAGTGATACGAATTTCCTTAGATCGGAAGAGC
>JABXJW010000523.1 GCA_013375395.1 Desulfobacterales bacterium | reverse complement strand
TGTTTCTTCCATGGGCTTCAGCAGAGCACGCTGGACACCTGTGCGAGAAACGTCCGGCCCGACCAGGTGTGTGCTTGAGGCGATCTTGTCGATCTCATCGATATAGATTATGCCGCACTGGGCCAGTTCGATGTCGTCATCGGCTTCGCGGACCAGATCCCGCACCAGGTCTTCCACATCGCCTCCCACGTAGCCGGTTTCACTGAACTTTGTGGCATCCCCCTTGACAAAGGGCACACCTATCTTCTGGGCGATCAATTTGATTATGTAAGTCTTTCCCACGCCCGTAGGTCCCACCATCAGAATATTGTTCTTGATATTTCCGAGTATGGGTTGTTCATCCAGGCCGAATGATTCGGCATGCTTGATGCGATTGAAATGTGTACAGATCTTGGTGGCCAAGACCGCCTTGGCCGCGTCCTGTCTCACAACGTACTGGTCAAGGTAGGCCTCAAGTTCTTCGGGTTTTAACGAAAATTCGATCTTTTTCTTCTTGGGAGGTTCTTCTTCTTTCTCAAAGGATGCCTCTTCGGGGATGACCACGGGGGATATAAGCTTTACGCGACCGCCGAATTTTTTTGACAGAAATTCGCTGATCTCTTTTTCAACATCTTTGGGATTCGGAAATTTTTCGTCTTTTTCGTTCATGACCTCCTGCTTTCGTGCTGTGTTGCGCATTTCTCGGAAGAGATTTGCTCACTATAATCACCTTGCCGACAGAATTCAAGGAAAATGGCAGAGTTCACCTCCTGCGGCTCAAATGCCTTGACAATAAAGGATAAAATGCTATGATTTATTAAATTTCTTGTCCGTAAAGACCGGTTAGGGGCGATTAGCTCAGCGGATAGAGCACAAGCCTCCGGAGCTTGGTGTCGCCGGTTCGATTCCGGCATCGCCCTCCACCTTAAGATCTCACCCTAAGCAATCCGGCCACAAGCTCAAGGGCTTCTTTTTTCGTCTTGATCTCTCCGTTCAGTCGAGCCTCTTCCACCTTATCGATCAATTTCCCAAAAAGTTTAGACGGGCTGAGATTAAAATGTTCGATCAGGTCTTGGCCGGTTATGAACCTGGGGGCTGCCATTTGGGGCTTCAGATCGGAAAAATATGTTTCCACGATCTTTTTCAAAAAGTGCCCGAAAGCCTCCAGGGATTCACCGGCTTCACCGCGCTTT
>JABXJW010000136.1 GCA_013375395.1 Desulfobacterales bacterium | reverse complement strand
TCCACTCGGGGCCCATGCAGAGGCTGGACTCCGCGATGACGAGGCCGCAGCCGCCGCAGATGATCTCGCCCGACTCCATGTCATGGATGATGTTTCTGCCCCCACACTCAGAGCAGTTGCAAGGCACAAGCTCGCCCCAGGCCTTCATTACCCCTTTCATTAGCACGACTGCACAACAAAAGGGTTATGCTCTGGAACGCGCTAGTTAATTTTATATGTTTCAACAAGATTCTACTAGGGATAGGAATGAGTGAAATAAGGTTCAAATTGAAGCCGGTCGCTAAGAAGAGTAAAAGAGGGTTCAAGAGGAGAAGCAAGTACGCACCAATACTCGACCGGTTCATAGAGGGCGAGCACGACCTAGTGAGGGTAGAGGTGGAGAACAGGAGCGGCACCTCCATAAGGACCCAACTGATCAAGTTGATCGAGAAAAGAGGCTTGGAAGATCGGGTGAAGGCCTCAGTAGCGGATGGAGCACTATACCTGGAGAAGGTTTAGCATCCCGTCTAGCTGATGTTCAAGCAGGACTTCGAAGCAGCCCAACACTTGAAGCCGCATGTTTTGGTGCGTTAACTCGCGCTCGAGCGCGTGGTAATCAGAAAATCTTAAGGCTGAGTTATATATTACAAACTCTAAGGAAGCACTATGACAATCATCAGAAAATCCAAGGAGGAGATGCAGCACATCCTAGCGACGGACGTGGGTAGCACAACGACGAAGGCCCGTTTCTTCATCAAGCGGGACGGCGAGTGGAGGTTCCTAGCAGCCGGCGAGGCACCCACCACCGTGGAGACCCCATACGAAGATGTCACCCTCGGCGTCAGGAACGCGGTCAGGGAGGTTGAGGAGCTAACCGGGCACCGCATCCTCTCCGAGGACGGGAGCGGCATCGCCGTCCCATACGACGGCAAGGTGGGCGTCGACCTCTACTGCACGACTAGCAGCGCAGGCGGCGGCCTCCAGATGATGGTAGCAGGCGTAGTTTTATCCATGACTGCTGAGAGTGCGAACAGAGCTGCGTTAGGTGCTGGAGCCATCGTTATGGATGTGATGGCAGTCGACGATGGTCGCCAATCCTACCAGAAGATCGCTAGATTGCGGAGCCTTCGACCGGATATGATACTTCTGGCGGGCGGGACGGACGGAGGCGCATCGACCCATGTCATCAAGATCGTCGAGCTCGTCAATGCCGCTGAGCCCAAGCCGAGGCTTGGGGTCGACTACAAGCTCCCAATCGTCTACGCAGGGAACAAGGTCCTCAGGCCCCAGATCGAGAAGATGATGGGTGAGAACTTCGCGCTGACTATAGTGGACAACCTCCGTCCGGTGCTGAAGGTGGAGAACACCGAGCCCGCGCGCACAGCGGTTCACGAGCTCTTCATGGAGCATGTCATGAGCCATGCACCGGGGTATACGAAGCTGATGAAGTGGACGGACGTGGACATCATGCCGACGCCCGCGGGCGAGGGGATGGCGATCCAGCTCATAGCAAACACGTATAAGAGGAATGTCCTCGGCGTCGGCTTAGGAGGCGCGACGACCAATGTCTACTCCATCGTAGAAGGCCGCTTCGTCCGAAGCGTGAGCGCCAACCTCGGCATGAGCTACAGCATCTGCAATGTGCTAAAGGAAGCTGGGATACATAACATCATACACTGGATTCCCTTTGAATTAGATGAGAAAGATTTGGAAAACAGGCTCTATAATAAGATGATCAGGCCGACAACCCTACCACATACCCTTGAGGAGCTTATCATCGAACAAGCGGTGGCGAGGGAGGCACTCAGACTTGGATTGGAACATCATAAGACCATAGCAACCCGACTCAAGGGCGTAAAAATAGATCGTGACACGGGATACATTTTCGATCAGAAGTTGGAGGAGACCTACATCAAGATGATGATCATAGACATCATCGCCGGTACCGGCGGCCTCCTCAGCCACGCACCCAGGCGGTTGCAGAGCATGCTCATCCTAACGGACGCCTTCCAGCCCGAGGGGGTGACAAGGATGTTCCAGGACAGCGTCTTCATGATGCCCCACCTAGGCGTCCTCTCGACCGTTCACCGTGAGGCGGCTTGGAGCATCTTCGACAAGGACTGCCTCGTCAGGCTCGGCACCGTCATAGCCCCCGCTGGGACCGGTAGCCCCGGCGAGCCAGTGATGACCGTCGAGCTGGAGATGCTGGATGGAGAGACGATGAAGGAGGAGATGAAGTTCGGTGAGATCAAGCGCATCGACCTCGCGGAGAGGAAAGAGGCCAAGGCCCTCATAACGCCTCACAAGGGGTACGATGTCGGCGACGGCCCCGGACACATGGTGGAGAGCATGGCCATGGGCGGAGTGACTGGCATCATTCTGGACGCGAGGGGGCGACCGCTACATCTGCCGGAGGAAGAGGGCGTGAGAAAGGAGATGCTGCTGAAGTGGATCCACGCCCTAGACCTCTACCCAGAGGACAAACTCAAGGAGCTATTGTGAGATGAGTAGTGTGACGGAGAAGAGCGAGGGAAGGGTCTCGAAGGAGGCTCACGCCTACACACCGGGTCTTAAAGTTAAGAGATCCATGATCGTGAGGAAAACCCGTTTGCTCCCTATCCCTGGCGATGTTCTTGTTAAGCTAGGGGATGACGTGGAATCTGATACTATTGTGGCTCGAACAGAGGCTCCAGGTGAGCCGCATATTATTGAAGCTACAAATATCATGGGATTAGATTCTGAAGGACTCCCTAGATATATGGTGAAAAAGGTTGGTGACAGGGTAAATAAGAATGAGGTTGTTGCACAGTGGATCGCATTTTTTGGGCTAATTAAGAGAATAGCAAGTTCTCCTATAGATGGTACTGTAGAGAGCTTTTCTGATAGCACCGGTAGAGTCATCGTGAGAGAGGATCCAATCCCTATAGAGGTCGCGGCCTATATTCCAGGTAAGATTGTTGAAATCATTCCCAATATGGGGGTATCGCTAGAAACAAATGCAGCATTTATCCAAGGAATCTTCGGCATAGGTGGTGGTAGACATGGCCAATTAACCTTACTCGTTGGATCACCAGATGAGATCTTAACGGACGATATGATATCCTCCGAGTATGAAGGTAAGATCATTGTCGGAGGCTCGTTCATCACAATAGAAGCTCTCAAAAAGGCAATCGAAAAGAGGGTTACAGGTATCGTAGTTGGGGGGATTGACGCCGCCGACCTTACCAAATTCCTAGGTTACGAGATCGGTGTGGCTATAACAGGCGAAGAGGAGATCGGGATAACACTCATCATCACCGAAGGGTTCGGGGAGATGAGTATGTCCCAGCGGACGTTCGACCTCCTAAAGCGCTTTGAGGGGTACATGGCGTCGATGAACGGAGCCACCCAGATAAGGGCGGGCGTCATACGCCCAGAGATCATCATACCTCATGAGGAGAGCTTCGAGCAGGCGTCGGGCGACGAGCTGGCCGCGGGCATGGTCCCGGGCACACCTGTCCGGATCATCAGGATGCCCCACTTCGGTGCCATCGGCAAGGTCGTCAGCCTCCCCGTGGAGCTACAGCAGGTCGGGTCCGAGTCGTACATGAGGGTCTTGGAGGTGGAGCTCGACGACGGCAAGGTTGTGACAGTCCCCCGAGCGAACGTCGAGATCATCGAGGAGTGATCCCTGGAGATTGAGGAACACAAGTATGGTGTAGCCCATCTGATGCGAGACGAACCAGATGATTTCTATGTTCTAAATCTTTTTGATTCGCAGGGACTGAATAGAACCGTAGTTTCTATCAAAAGATTTATTTGAGAAGGGGGTTATTTTATGTTTGTCGATAAAAATAGGTAGTGAATAAATGGTTTGGTCGCGAGTGCGTGATTGGTACCAAGAGGTGCCCCCTGAGGAAGTGGAGACGGCAATAGATGAGGTTGCGAAGAAGATAGTTGAATACGAAATGGATCTTCCCGCTACCTTTTTTCTGGGAGCATTTTGGCCTATGTCCTATATTGGTGGACAATTAATTCGGGTTATCCTCAGCCCTTATGCTGCTATATTTGGAAGATCTTTTGATAAGACCATCTCAATATTTGAAAAAAGCGAAAATATAAAAAAGCTTATTCAAAGAATAAATGAGCTAGAAGAGATTAAAAGAGAAGAAAAAAAGAAAAATAAAACAGACAGGATAAAAAGTCAGAGTTCCGGTTTGTGGAACTGGTTGAAAAAATTAAATCCATGGAAATAGCTTATTCAAATAGGAATTGGAAAAAGCGAGTTAACCAGGGGAGTGTATTACTTCTGTTCTTTATCCTGCTCTTTTTTTTTCCTTTTTTTAAATCGAGGAGATCAATTGTAGCATGTTAAAGGGAATAGTTCTTAGTACGAGGAATTATTCTTCCTCGCGCGCAGAAATAGGCATTATGCGTTGAGCTACAAATATTTTTATAAGGAAAAAAAGGGGTTTGTTTAGTTGTTTTACTTTTTTGACCTTCGGTATAGTGCGTCTGCTATCACTATGATTACGCCTATAGCGACAATGTAATATCCTGGGAATTTTATAAGGTATGTATTTGGTCCTGCCATCCAGATTACCTCAGTTAAGAAGCCTGTACCAACACTATAGCCGGCAAATATCATGAACACTGGGCGTGATATTTTACCTAGATTTCTGAAAACACCCCATAAAGTTCCCTTTGCACCGCCGCGTTTTATGGTAAAGATGAAGTAACCTACTGTACATAGCGTTACTATCCACGACAGGAAATTATTTATGTTCTGGATCATGTCAGGCCCTGTCCATTTAAGTGAAACCGCCTGAGCGAGTATCATAGAACCTACGGCTCCCGACGCGGCTAAACCGGTTCCGACTCCGGCCAACAAGGAGGTTGACCAGTAACTAACGGGTTTCGTTTTCTCGGTTTGTGAGAGCAACGCCATGAGTCCCAATATGAGACCGATTGCAAATGGATATAGTCTCATTTGAAGTATCGGCGTGATCAAGGTACTGTGTGTTGCATCCAAAGCTGCTGATAAAAGGGCTGCAAGTGAAAGACCTACGACCATGTTCTGAATGATTTTCCAGAAGGGGTTTGGCCTGTATATCACGCTCCAAGCCATTAGAACGAATACCGGCCATACGATATCTGCTAGTTCGATCATTTTTCTTTCCTCCCCCAATAGACTATATTTGCTGCTATTACTACCATTATTACGTATATCATAGATAGGGCTTGAACACTTGAAAACAGTGTTCCAAGCCCAATTATTCCTGTTAGGCTTTCATATTCGGCTGTTTGTTTGATCGGTGTAACATACCCTTCAATTTGTTTATTCTCCACAAAGACATGCAATGTTGGAGCCGCACCGATACCATGGATCATCAGAATCGGTACTCCTTTCCCGAACCACTGCCGCATCCAAGGATCCAAGCTGGTGTTAGATGCCATAACTAATAGGCTAAAGTCAGTTAATTTATTGACGCCTCGCATTAATGGTAAGTCATCTAATGGGGTTCCATAGTAATCTACAGTAATAACTGACCTGATGTCCTCACGCATAGCGGCAAGCGTAGTCTCCCAGCCTGGGATGTAGCCCAGATAAACCCAGTCCTCTCCATAATTTAACTCGTCAAAGAGACCTGATCCCACCATTTTTTGCATACCTAAGAACCCTGAAACGTCGAAGCAACAGTACAATACAAGTTTTATGCCATCACTCTTTATTCTCTCCACGATATGTCTCAAAGCTGAAATGCTTGTTTGACCGTTAGTGAACCAATTCATGATCATCGTAGCTTCTTCGTATAATACAACGCCTCCAGCCGGTATGGCTTCAATGGTATCGTAGAATGCTATTGTCGGATCTGTAACCTTCACGGGTAGTTTAACTGGTATTATCAGGAATGTTATCGTCACAATTATGAGGAATAGCGCTGCAAGCTGGTCCTGATACTCCTTTAGTTTTATGCTAGCCATTTTGTCACCTCATCTTTTACCTATATAGGTCGTTTCATAGCCAAGCAACACACGTATGACGAGAGCAAATAGCCCTATGCCCATTAAGATCAAGAACGCTCGGCTAAGTCCCCCAATCGGGACGGTTTCGAGCCATGTACCTACCCCCATTAATGCCGGCATAGTTGGTCCGAGAGCACTTTTGGCCAAAACTGTGATTACAAGCATGCCAACGAGCAGTGCTGAGTAGATTGAACGTATACGTGTTCCGTGCCATACCATCATTATTCTGGCAACTCCCATAAGGAATATAACCATCGAGGTTGGTGTATAGATGTTATCCAGCAGGAATTTACTTATTGTCTCACCAGCATATTGGCCGAAGAAGTAGATCAAGAAAGCGCCTAGTGCAACAAAGCTGTACTGCCAGTCTTTAGCCCTTCTCGCGATAAGGCCTATGTGATATTTAAACAGTACAATAACGCCTACCAACAGAGCGACCGTGGCTATTGCGACAGCGAAGCTCGTCAGATCCCCCGCAACATTTCCTAAAAGGTCTGTGAAGTGGCTGAACATTATAATGAGCATCGAGGCTATGTATATTGCCATAGGAATTTCTCTACGAGATATTATCGACATTTTTCATCCCTCACATGGTTATGAAAGCGCTCCAATCGAAGAGATCAAGGTTAATTACAACAGCAGAAACCAGTAGCAGGGCGATCACGAAGATCTTAATCCAATCTTGACCTTCTATGACGCCTAACTCGAATGGTTGTTTCGACAAATATGCGCCTGCAGCATAGATCTCATCTCCTACCAGTGCATAGTCACCAAGCATTAACGTGGAGGCCATTGAATAAGTACTTTTACAACCTGCCAGAATCATAGCTCCTATTCTGGCCGCGGTTCCAAGTGTCATGATTATTTCCCAGTGGAGTGTCCCGAACATCAGGATCGCTGCGGGTCTTTCACTCATTAAATAGTCAACGGTGACCCCTATCAAGGCTCCTTGCGATGCCGCATCTAAACCGTGTCCTCCTGTGTATATGACCATATTTGGGTTGTAAAGGTCAGGCCGTCCACCTTTCGTATATCCATCTTTGATTAGATCCTGTGCAATTGGAACCTGATATGGTACATGAGTCATATATTGTAACCAGACATCGTATTTGGCAGCAACCTCAGCAGCACGACCTAGAATAGCAAGACCTGACTGGACCTCTACGCTATCGCCACGTTCCATAGTACCCAACCCTGTCCCGAACCAAACCGGTTTTCCCATCTCAGCAGCACGTCCTATAGCCTCATCAAACGCCTCTATGGCCGCTAGCGGTCTTATTTCTGGTAACCTTTTAGTTTTTGCCAGCCATATTCCGATGTACGCGCATGCCAACACGAATAACAGAACTATGGATTCAACAATTCTCACTTTCTGCACCCATTAGTATTTATCCTATACTTAATTTAAGGTTTGTGAGTGGCACATGTTCAAATGCGCATGAATTCGTGCCTTCCGAGGCCTACCCGTGTGCAAATTAGGACCTCGATAAGCTGAATGGTATCATCGTTCCTTTCCAGAGAGCCGGTCGCTCCATGATCATATGTCCCTTGAGTTGATCATCGATGGCTGCAAGTTTCAACTTCACGTGAGATCCGCACCATGCCTCCCAGCCTACGTACTCTCTCGGAGCGGTGAGTTTGAGTGTTCCTATAACTCTACCGAGATCTACCTTGAAGTCGGCGACAGGAATCTTTCTGCCCCCCATGTCCGTCGCCGTGGCCCGAGTCGCGCTCTCGATCTCCAGATCTATTGTGTATGGTCCGTAGAAATGCATGTATTCTCCATGCCAGGATCCAACCAGATCAGCGCTCTCAACGATGGGTAGCTCCTCCTTCACATAACGAGGATAAATCGAAGTTCCCAAGTCGAATTGTTTGGCCCTGCCCTGTTCGTCGTACTCGAAGGTGAGTTCCTGTCCATTGCTAGCGCCGCCGTGAATCAGGTACCTCGCCTCATCTAGCTCCTCAAGGTAAATCTCTTCGTCGGCCATTTCCAAGATTAGGTAGCCCTCCTTGATTGTAACCTCTGATTTCTTGCCATGTTGATATGAGCCGTGGTCGCTCACATACGTACCAGCAAGCTTGTGCCAGTGGCCGGGAACAGTTTCAACCCGTATCGTCTCTGGATTGAATGGTTGGTACTCCCCCAGCAGCATCCGCAATATAGCTCCCGTAAACAGATTTCTCCAATTCGGGCCCCCGCTTAGATTGCTGAAGATGACAATGGCTAACTTCAGATCGGGGTACATAATCCCCTGTGTTACCCAGCCTGGCATACCACCCCCATGTGAAAGCGCTAGGTGACCGTGGTGCCAGCCCCTAGCCCAGGGGAGGCCTGATCCGTTACGCGAGTTTCCTGCCGCCCACTGTAGCTTATGCATCTCACTGATGGTCTCCTCTTCGAGAATCCGCTGCCCCTTGTAGACGCCGCGGTTCATATGGGCTATGAGGAAGTGGGCATAGTCGATCACGGTTGTGTAGAGACAGCCACATGCATTTTCTGGGAGACACCCTAGGAAATATGGCTTCACAGCTTCGATGGACTCACTAGGCTCAATCCGTTCATAACCCTGAGCCATAGATTTCTTAATAGACGGTGTTGACTCGAAGCTACTTGCATTCATATCCAGCGGTTCTAATACATTCTCTTTCATGTAGTGTGGGTAAGGCTGACTGGCAAATAGGCCAATGAGGTAGCCTATGATGGCAAATGCGGTGTTGGAATAGACCCAAGCTCTATTTGGCGGCAATGTAACCTTTGCGTACCTAGTGATCAGTTCCTTGAGGGAGATTGCCTCGCTCTCGTCGTAGTATATTGGCGGCACATGTGAGGGTAGGCCCGATGTGTGCGTGAGTAGATTCCGCATTGTGGGTTGCTCGTCGAATTCGGTTTGAATCTTCACTTTCTCAAAGTGGTCGTTGACCAGATCGTCGAGCTGGAATCTTCCCTTCTCCAGCCATTGGAGGAGGCCAGTCGATATAACGGGCTTCGTCATAGATGCCACACGGTAGATGGTGTTGTCTGTCGCAGGGGTCTTCTCCTCTAAGTTGGAATAGCCATAACCCCTCGACCATATGATGTTTTGATCCTTAGCGATCGCGACCGATAGGCTAGGAATCTCCATCTTCTCCATCTCTGCAAGTATGTACTTGTCAATTTGCTCAAACACGACTGATCCCTTACTATCATCTCATTGTGTATGACTTAAAACAATTTCCTTCGCGCGTTAAACTTCTATAAAAAGGTCCTAGTTCGCGCGGCGAAGAGAGATTTGGTTGAAAATGGTTTTAAGGTGACTGTGGAGGCAGTATTCCTGGCCTAGGTGCGCGGGGCTCGGTTTGGTGTGTGGACTCACGGATTCGGCGCTCTCTGGTTTTCATCACTATTCGTTGTTTGTCGATCAGAAAGGTATAAAAACAACCTCTTAACCTCTATTGTGTATTTAGGAGACTCTGTT
>JABXJW010000135.1 GCA_013375395.1 Desulfobacterales bacterium | reverse complement strand
TCGGCCACGGTTCTTCTCTTCCATCGTTTCGGCTGGGTGGGGTCCACAAGGCACGTGACTATCCTGGTCATGATCTACGTGTTGTCGTTCTTGATGGTCAGCACTATTAAATACTATGGCTTCAAGGATGCAGAGCCTTTCAAAAAGATGAAGTTCAATATGCTTGTGATAGTGATTCTGTCTTTCATAGTAGTTGCGGCAGAACCATGCCTTAGCCTCTTTCTTATAATGTTGGGCTACATCGCTTCTGGCCCCTTTACGACATTGCGGCTTCACAAGAAGAATCAGCAAGACAAAACTGCCGCCGACAACGGAGTTGACACTCACTCACAGAAGCTTGTGTGAACCATGCCCAAAACCATTACGGAAAAAATCCTGGCCGCCCACGCAGGGCGCGAAGCCGTGGCGCCTGGCGAACTCATCAGTGTTCGCATCGATATGGCCCTGGCCAACGATATCACGGCCCCTATTGCCATTGAGATCTTTGAAGCATCAAACGTGACTTCGATATTCGACCCCGAAAGGGTCGCCTTGGTGCCGGACCACTTTGTGCCAAATAAGGATATTCGCTCTGCCAAGCAAGTCCAGATGATGCGAAGGTTTGCCAAGAAATATGGCGTCAAGCATTTCTTTGAGCTGGGAGAGATGGGCATCGAGCACGTACTTTTGCCGGAACAGGGGCTGGTGGTGCCTGGGGACGTAGTGATCGGCGCCGACAGTCATACCTGCACGTACGGAGCCCTGGGGGCCTTTGCCACCGGGGTTGGAAGTACCGACATCGCTGCAGCCCTGGTCACAGGGGAGGCGTGGTTTAAGGTCCCGGAATCGATCAGGCTCACATATCACGGTGAGCTCAAAGAATGGGTGACCGGCAAGGACCTGATCCTCCATACCATTGGCGACATCGGCGTGGAGGGCGCCAGATACAAGGCCATGGAATTTGTCGGCAGGGCAATAGAACGGTTGCCCATGTCGGATCGAATGACCATGGCCAACATGGCCATTGAGGCCGGGGCAAAAAGTGGTATCTTTGCACCGGATCAAGTGACCATCGACTATGTAAGCCCGAGGGCAAAAAGACCTTTTAAGCGTTATAGCAGCGATCCGGATGCCACCTATTCCATGGAAAGGTCGTATGATGTTTCTAAGATCGAACCTCAGGTGGCGTTTCCCCATCTGCCTGAGAATACGCGACCTATCTCGACTGTGGACACCATCCCTATAGATCAGGTGGTGATCGGATCGTGTACGAACGGGCGCATCGAGGACCTGCGCACAGCCGCCAGAGTGCTCAAGGGTCGAACCATTGACAAAAATGTGCGACTCATTGTGATACCTGCCACACCAACCATATACCAGCAGGCAATGACTGAGGGTCTGCTGGAGGTCTTTCTTGCAGCCAAAGGGGTTATCAGCCCGCCTACCTGCGGGCCGTGCCTGGGAGGTTTTATGGGTATTTTGGGACCCGGCGAACGTGCCGTGGCCACCACCAACCGCAACTTTGTTGGGCGAATGGGTGATCCCACAAGCGAGGTCTATCTTGCCGGCCCGGCCGTGGCAGCCGCCTCGTCGATACTGGGACGGATTGGAAGCCCGGAAGAGCTGTAGATTTTATGGCAATGTTTTGGGGTAGGATAACCGTATATCTTTCACAAAAACCCTTTTCGGCATTGATCACTTGATGCCGGATGCTGGATCAAGAACCCGGTATCCAGTATCTGTTTGTACTGAGGACCTGATTCTTGAACTTTTTCCAAAATTGATAACCACAAATAAATTGATAACCACAAAAATGATGCGTTGGATCCAAAGGTATGAAATTAGAAGGGACTGTCTGGAAATTTGGCGACCATATAGACACTGATGTGATCATCCCGGCGCCTTATCTTGTTACCACGGATGCCATAGAGCTTGGCAAGCACTGTATGGAAGGCGTGGATCCTGCTTTTAGCCAAAAGGTGCAGCCTGGGGATATCATCGTGGCAGGGAAAAATTTCGGCTGCGGCTCCTCACGGGAGCATGCCCCCATGGCCATAAAAGGGGCCGGCGTTTCGTGTGTAATCGCGGAAAGCTTTGCACGCATCTTCTTCAGAAATGCCTTCAACATGGGGCTTGCAATCTTTGAGGCAGCCGGCGTGTCCAAGGTGATTCAGGCAGGCGACCGGCTGTCGGTCGACCGGGACACGGGTGAGATAGTGGATCATACAAACGGCGGGCGTTTTTCTGCCAGCCCGATCCCGCCCTTTATGCAGGAACTGATAGAGGCCGGTGGACTCATGGCGTATGTGCTGAAGAAAAAGCAGGGTGGAACTGGCAAGTGAGCTTTGTAGGTTGAAATTCTGTATCCAATTGAATTTGACCGGCAAAAGGCTAAGGGCTAGAGGCTTTGCTTTTTGCCTTTTCCTTTTGCCTGCTTTTTGTTCCGGCTTGTCCGGGTTGGATTTCTGCCTGGCAGCCGATTATCCGGTATATGGCCTTGAAACAGAAACAATATGACATAGCGGTTATTCCTGGCGACGGCACGGGTCCTGAGGTGCTTGCCCAAGGGCTGAAGGTGCTTGAGGCCGTTTCCGAGAAATATGGTTTTAGGCCCGCCTTTCATCAGCACAACCTGGGCGGCGAGCATTACATGAAGACCGGGGAAATCCTTCCGGATGAGAGCCTCGATTTGATAAAGAGATCTGACGCTATCTATCTCGGAGCCATTGGTCATCCTGATGTGCCTCCGGGTATACTTGAAAAGGGAATCCTGCTAAGGCTTCGATTTGAGCTGGACCAGTACATTAATCTGCGCCCCGTAAAACTCTATCCCGGCGTGGAGACCCCATTAAAGGATAAGGGGCCCGAGCAGGTTGACTTTGTAGTCATCCGTGAAAATACCGAAGGCCTTTACGCGGGCTCCGGCGGCATCCTGAGGCGCGGCACTCCCTATGAGGTGGCTATTCAGGAATCGATAAGCACGCGCATGGGAGTTGAGCGCTGCATTCGCTACGCCTTTGAGGCGTGCAGGCGACGCAACCGGGCCAAGAGACTGACACTGTGCGGGAAGACCAATGTGCTGACCTACACCTTTGATCTGTGGGAACGCACATTCAAAGAGGTCGCAAAGGAATATCCGGACATTGAAACCGACTATGCCCATGTGGACGCGTTGTGCATGTGGATGATCAAGAACCCTGAATACTTTGACGTCATCGTGACAGAAAACATGTTCGGCGATATTATTACCGATCTGGGGGCCGTGATCCAGGGAGGTATGGGTGTGGCAGCAGGGGGCAATATTAATCCTGAGGCGGTCTCCATGTTTGAGCCGATAGGTGGTTCTGCGCCCAAGTACACGGGAAAAAATATCGTCAATCCCATCGCAGCCATCTTGGCCGCCCAGCTTATGCTGGAGACCCTTGGAGAGGCTGAAGCGGCCCAAATGATCGAAAAGGCCGTGATGAAAGTCCTGTGCGATGACCTAAAAGGTATGGGGGCAGGACAAATGGGGTACTCCACCTCAGAAGTAGGGGACCTGGTTGTCGAATTCATAGAAGCATCGTGAGGGAGATCCAACGACAATTGAGTTTTGAACACGGGAACTGTCTGAGTATGCGTTCACAGGTTCAGAGTTCAGAGGTTCAGGGTTCACCGAAAATCTGAACCGTCCAGCCAGCCTCGCAAGCTTGGTGAGCGGGCACGTGATTCGCGAGTTCTGAATGGATAAGGCATGAGAATAGAACGATTTGAGGTTTCATCAAGTACTTGCCGGCCTACCTATCTGCGTGCGATGCACAGGCAGGCGAGCAAGGTCAACGAAAAAGAGATAACCCTGAACGTTCACCCTGTTAAATAGGGTTCCCTTCGGGACACGAAGTGAAGCTTGCGCCAAATTTAACAGGGTGAACTCTGAACCTGTGAACGGCTACCTATTTAACAAGTAGCTGCAGTTCTTTCTTTAGGCTCACTTAGGCCCGAGTTTTACACGGTTCAAAATTTGATTGTCGTTTTTGCAGGAGACAGAAATGGGTAAACTGGTCAATGTCGCAGTGGCCGGAGCAACCGGCGCGGTGGGCAACCAGATGGTGGCCTGCCTGGAAGAAAGAGCTTTTCCCGTCAAAAATCTGAAGCTGCTCGCAACCGCTAAATCTGCAGGCCGCAAACTCAGGTTTAAGGGTGAGGATGTTCCGGTAGAGGAATTGACCGAGGCATCGTTCAAGGGGGTAGACATAGGACTCTTTTCGGCAGGTGGAGCCACCAGTCAGAAGTTTGCACCCATTGCCGCAGGACAAGGCTGTGTGGTAGTAGACAATTCTGCGGCGTGGCGCATGGATCCTGATGTGCCGCTTGTGATCCCTGAGGTAAATCCCCATGCCATAGCCAAGTATGCTAGCAAGGGGATCATTGCCAATCCGAACTGCTCTACCATCCAGATGGTGGTGGCGCTCGCGCCGATTCACAGAAAAGTCGGGATAAAACGCGTTGTGGTCTCTACCTATCAGGCAGTCTCCGGCACGGGAAAGAAGGCCATAGACGAACTTTATAATCAGACCAAAGCGATTCTCAACTTTATCGAGCCTGAAAAAAAGGTCTATCCTCACAGGATCGCCTTTAACTGTCTGCCGCACATTGATGTCTTTCTTGACAGCGGATATACAAAAGAAGAGATGAAGATGGCCAATGAAACGATCAAGATCCTGGAAGATGATGCCATCGGGATTACGGCCACCACTGTACGGGTGCCTGTCTTCTTCAGCCACTCAGAGTCTGTCAATGTTGAAACCCGCCGGCCCATTACCCCTGGGGAGGTACGGGACCTACTGGCCGATGCGCCGGGGGTGAAGGTTATGGATGATCCGTCACAGAATCTCTATCCCATGGCCATTGACGCAGCCGGCAAAGACGAAACCCTTGTGGGCCGTATTAGGGCGGATGAGTCTATTGCCAATGGCATCAATATGTGGATCGTCTCGGACAACATTCGTAAAGGGGCAGCTACAAATGCTGTCCAAATAGCAGAAATTCTGGCACGGGATTATCTGAGCAATTGAAGGCCCCGATCGTGAATCATGGATCGATACCAGATGCCGATACCCGATTTGGGTTTGCCATGCCTCGGTTGTATCAGATCCGGCATCCGGCATCTGGTATCAGGCATCGTCATACCCGATTTTCCGAATAACGTACAAGGAGCGAGAAATTGAATCGCATACCCATGACGCCGGAGGGCCACGAGGCCCTGAAAGAAAAAGTAAGGTATCTTAAGGAAGTTGAAAGGCAAGAGGTCATAAAAGCCATTCAGGAGGCCCGGGCCCACGGCGATATCTCGGAAAACGCAGAATTTGAAGCCGCCAAGGAGCGGCAGGCGTTTGTTGAAGGAAAGATCATGGATCTTGAACACAAGATCGCCCATGCGGATGTGATCGACCCCAGCACCGTGAGCACAGATTGCGTCATGTTTGGTTGCACGGTCGTCCTCAAGAACCTGGATACCGGTGAGGAGGTTCAGTATTTACTCGTAGGGCCTGACGAGGCGGACGTGCGCCATGGACGCATCTCGGTCTCCTCTCCCCTCGGCAGGGCCATGGTCGGAAAGAAGGTAGGCGCTGAAATTGTGGTTCAGGCTCCAGGCGGCAAACGTCAATATGAACTGGTTGACATCCTGGGCCGCCAGGAATCCTTGCATTCTGCTTGCCCGTCTCGGGCAAAATAGTTATAATAGAAACTAACTACTTAATTCAAGGAGGTTTCAAGGTGGCTCGTGTTACTGTAGAAGATTGCCTAAGGCAGGTCCCGAACCGATTCATGCTGGTTCATGCAGGTGCTAAACGGGTACGACAAATGCGTGAAGGCGCACAATATTTGGTGCACTCGCCAAAGAACGAAGACATCGTCATAGCTCTGCGTGAAATCGCAGCAAGAAAGGTGCGCATTGAACATGCAGAACCTGAGGCTCTTCACAAAGAATGAAGGGGCCTCAGGTGTCCGGTTACAGGGACAAAGCCGTGCTGCGGGCTGTCGGCCATGCCTTACACAGCTATGATATGACAGCAGACGGCGACCGGATTGCAGTTGGCCTATCCGGTGGAAAAGACAGCTTGACCCTGATGTGGGCGCTCAATGAACGGTTGTCCCGCATTCCTATCCATTATTCACTCTTTCCCATCTACATAGATCTTGGCTTTGAAGATAGTTCGGCGCACATTATTGAGGATTACTGCTATCAGGCCCCTGGCTCACGTTGACGAGCATGCGATCAATCAGTTCGCCCGCGCTCACAAGTTTCCGGACTTTCCCAATCCGTGCCCCACTGCAAGGACATCAAAGCGCCGCGAAATAAAGAAGATGCTCAACCGCTTGTACCGGACCAATAAGAAGATAAAGGGGAATATCTTTCGATCCATGAGCCGTATCAAATCGGACTATCTTCTAAAACCTAGAGCCGGCAGCAGATCTCAGGGTCAGGGCATTTCTCTGGTAATGTAGCGGCGGATTAAGTTTTTCGCATAAGGACTAATCATGAGACTGCATCATCTTGCCGTGGTTTGTCGTTCCCAGGAAAACGCGGATCGATTCTACCAGGGAGTTCTTGGGCTAAAAAGGATAAAGAATTTTGTGCTCAACAGGGAGTTGGCAGAACAACTATTTGACATTTCCCGCAAATGTCAGGTCATCCTCTACGGCAACGACAACTTTGCACTGGAGGTCTTTGTGGCGGACCCGGTTCCAGGTAAGAATGCTACCTTTGAGCACTTTTGCCTGGAAGTGGAAGACAAAGAAGAGTTTGTGAAGAGGTGTGAGTTCATGCATGTGGAATTGAGACGCATTCCCAAGGGGGAGGCCCTGCTCACCTTCGTTAAGGATTACGACGGAAACCTGTTTGAGATAAAGGAACGCCCGGGCTAGCTTAAAGCCCTCCAAGGCCCCTTTCCGGTGCATGCCGGCAGTATTTTTTCGGCTCGGTCCCTTTTTTAAAGACAGCGCTCACTGAATTCGGACAATCCTGTGACGCAAGGAGCCCGGATTCAGCATCAATGCGAACATTAACAACCCCTTCAGGCAAATCAAAATCACAATAAGGGCTGCCAGCAAGAACCTGCTCCATGAAATCGATCCATATTGGCAAGGCAGCCATGGCCCCTGTTTCATTGTCCCCCAGCGTTTCGTGGTTGTCCAGACCAACCCACACACCAGCAACAATAGTCGGGGAAAACCCTATAAAGAGTGCGTCCCTGCAGCTGTCGGTGGTGCCGGTCTTGCCGGCCAGCGGCCGACCCACACGTCTCGCAGCCTTGCCGGTGCCTTCCAGTACGACCGCCTTTAACATATCGGTCATAATAGCTGCGGTCTCGGGGCTGACGACTGCTTGCCTCTGAGGTCTTGCCCTCAAAAGTGATCGCCCCTCCTGGTCAAGCACCTCGAGAACCCCAAATGGCTTGGTCCACACACCCATGTTTGGGAACACTGCGTAGGCTGCTGTTAATTCAAGCATGATGACCTCGGATGTTCCAAGGGCAAGGGAAAGGCTCAGCTCCAAGGGAGAGGTTACTCCCATCCTGTATGCGAACTGCGCGGCAGACATTGGCCCCAGTTTGTTGAGGAGCTTTACGGCAGGGATGTTTTCCGACAAGGCCAGGGCTTGGCGAAGTGTCATCTCGCCCTTGAATTTGCCTGAAAAATTCTCCGGGGCCCAATCCTGACCTTCCTTGGCCCCTTTAAAGACGACCGGGGCGTCCCAGAGAACATCGTTTTGGTCAAAACCCTTCTCAACGGCACAGGCATAAACGATCGGCTTGAATGCCGAACCCGGCTGTCTCAGGGCCATGGTCGAACGGTTGAACTGACTGTCGGCAAAATCTCTCCCCCCCACCATGGCAAGAATGCCTCCACGGTTCGCATCCAGACAAATCAGGGCCGCCTGAGGGCGTTCTGCTTCGACTAGACCATGTTGGGCCATGCGGGCCTCGAGCTGGCGGAGCCCGTTTGCCACGGCCTTTTCAGCAGCTTCCTGCATCTTGTAGTTCAGCGTCGTATGGACCGTAAGGCCCCTCCGATAGAGTTGGCCCTCACCCAACTCTTTTTCAAGGAAGTTCTCCACATAAGCCAGAAAATAGGGGGCCTTGACGGATGCGTGTTCCTCGTAAGCCAGATCGAGAGGTGAACTCTTGGCCGCCCCCAGTTGTTCTGACGTGATGATTCCGTTACGAGCCATCTGTACCAACACTACTGCCCGCCGTTTGAGTGCCAGATCTTGATTGACCAGAGGTGAGTAACGAGATGGCGACTTCGGCATACCGGCAATGAGCGCGCATTCGGCCATGGTCAAATCCCCAACCGATTTTCCAAAAAAGATCCTGGCCGCAGCTTCCACGCCGTAGGCCCCGCTTCCAAAATAGACCTGGTTCAAATAGAGTTCCAGGATCTCATCCTTTGTATAGCGGCGTTCTATCTGAAAAGCCAGAAAGGCTTCCTTTAGTTTTCGCATGATGCTCTTGCGGGGTGTAAGAAATAGGGTCTTTGCCAGCTGCTGGGTAATGGTGCTGGCCCCTTCTGCGTACTCACCGGCCCTGATATTCCTGATCATGGCCCGCAGTATCCCCTTTGGATCGACTCCGGGATGTCCATAGAACTTACGGTCTTCTGTGGCGAGGAGAGCCTGCTTGAGATAATCAGGCATCATGTGCAGAGGCACTGGTTGGCGCCTCTGAATGAAAAGTTCACTCAGCAATTCCTTGTCTGCGGAATAGATGCGGGTAATGGCGGCAGGCTTAAAGACCTCCAAGGCTCGAATTTGGGGCAGATCGTGGGTGAGGGCCAAAAAAAAACCGCCGACTGCCCCACTGATCACTGCTGCCGCAATCACGAGTATGATATAGGTGATTTGTCGGCTTGAAGTGCTCACGCCAGTCAGTATATCAAATTCCTCAACCGCATGACAGGAAATTTGGCAAACTCGATCTCAGCGGGCCACGGATTTCAGACCCGCCTGCCATCGCCAGGCAAGGCATGCAGCTCATGTGCCAGCAAATTCAATGAGTAATCGCCGAGCCGCGAGATCATCTTACCAAATGAAACCCCAGTTTCCAAGATCCCGTCTTTCTATCAGACAGCGGGGATGTTAGGACTCCGGTCAAGAGACAGGTATGGGGTTCTCGGAACTTGCAAAATTTATGGGTTGCAATCCTGTGTACAATAAGCAAAAAATATTATTGGCAACGTGCAAAAGTTGAGGCAAGCCGCTCAAGGCATTTCAGAGGGATAGGCAGGATCGCTGAACGTAGGCATACAGCCATTTCCAATCAATGCCTCGGTATAGCTGCTGAAAGGTATTGGATGCCGAAGAGAAGCGATCCTGCCTATCCCGAAGTTGTGTTTTCTGTAGGAATATAGGATGCCACAACTTTTGACGGCTTCGTAAAAAGTCCAACTTCTGTGTTGCGCTGCATCCTTCGTCACTGCGGC
>JABXJW010000522.1 GCA_013375395.1 Desulfobacterales bacterium | reverse complement strand
GTTCAAAAAAATATTTAACTCTCTCAAGAGAAGATACTGGTCCCGCCAGGTCCGCAAGGGCATCAGGGTCCTGGAGAATCTCGACGGCATGATGGGGAAGGCGCACTGGCCCCGTCACAAGAGACGCCAGTTCTGGAGGGAGTTCGTCAAGAGGCAGGCCAACAGGGAGAAGGTCTACGGGGAGCTGAGGAGGGTATCGAAAAGATGAAGTGGATCCAGCATTATTCCGATGCGGAAAAGGAAAGAAAACCAAGCAATGCCCTATGTGCGTAATGGACATACCTGGATAGCCAATGAGCTCATCGAGCAAATCTTTGCCAAAGGAAAGTTCAGCAAGAGGGAATCCCAGATCATCTGGGTGATCCTAAGGGAAAGCTGGGGCTGGCTGGACAAGAGGGCAAAGACAGTCAAGAAATACGGCAAGGAAATACGTAAATATTCCATAACACGCCGGCCAATTTCTTACACCCAGTTCTCAGAAAGAACAGGAATAGCCATACCCCATATCGGCAAGACAATCAAGGGCCTAAAGGCCAGGAAGATCATAAAGGAGCACTATGGATATTATAAGTTCAACAAGAATTATGATAGTTACCAAAACAGTAACCAAAGTTACCGAAATGGTAACCAGAGCAAAGAGGTTACCGAAAAGGTAAGTAAAAGTTACCAAAAAGGTAACCTGAGGTTACCAAAAAGGAAACTAAAAGTTACCAAAAAGGTAACCTCGACAGCATCCAAAGGCAAGCCAGAAAAGAAACAGCGGGGCCTTAAAGAAAGTAAAGAAAGGTTAAATAAAGAAAGAAATATGATATTGTCACAAATCGAAAACCTTCTTTCTCAATTCCCCCCAGACATTAAGGAAATGCTTGAGGAGTACACCGAGAATGCCAGGCTGGAGAATAAGACCCAACGCATTAGTCTTCAGAAGAGACGGCGGCTAATTAACGAGCTTTATTTAGTATGGACGGGCTGCAACCATCCCATTTTGCAGGAGGATTTCAAGAAGGCATTGCGTGTTACCAATAACAAACAGGTCCCGAACGTGAACTATGTAAAAAAGGTGATGGGGGGGATCGTAAAGAAGCGCTCGCAGAGGATAAAGGGAAATGGACATACCTGAGATTGCGGACCTGCCGACGGCAATTGAGATGAGGAGAGAGGTTCTCAAATTGGCTATTGAAA
>JABXJW010000521.1 GCA_013375395.1 Desulfobacterales bacterium | reverse complement strand
GTGGTTTCTTGAGCCGCCTCGCCGGATCGCATTCTACTATCAAGATAGCACACCTAGGTTAGCCTGAGGTTAGAAAACGGTTAGATTTTCGTTAGAAATTTGTTAAATGTCTAAGTCCCTGAACGGTTGCTATCATTTCCCCCTCGGATTTTCAATACCCCTTTGACCTTACCAGCCAAATAGCGCACCTTCACGCCCGTTTCAGGGAAAGAGAAAGCCCCTTCACAAAGGGGTGAAGGGGCGCGAGGGCTTTCGGGCTGGCTGACCGGGGGCCAAAAACAAAGCCGCCCTGGGGTCAGGACGGCTAGAAGGGTTCGGAGTTGGTCAATCATGCGGCATCTTCTATCTATCTCTTTGACTGCACCATGTGACCGCTTGTATGACGCTTCTTCTGATTTCATAAACTTCCGACTTGGGCTCTTGCTCTTGTGTCAGAGGTTTTACCAGCATGAATTCACTGCCTGAAAAGAAAACGTTTACCTCAATCGTCTGCACCACCTGACTCTCAGAATTAATACTATCAATAGATAGAATAGCTTTGCGAGTTTCAACTGAGAGTTGGTCCGTCACCACATCCAATCGAGCGCAACGTGGTTGCGCGCCGCCGAATTCTTGCGGAATGTTAGAATATACTTCTTCTACGAAAAATCGGAGTCCGATTTCAGAGACATAAATACCAAGCAATACAATCCAGACTGTAAATAGTGTCCGAGCCCCCCGGACGAACTTCGAGTAAAAGGTCCTCAGACCGTTACTCAGATCTAAAATTTCTTCAGTTTCTTCCTCTTCCCAAGGAGGACGGAGATAGAAACTCATCATCATAGCCACCGCACAGACAATCGAAACACGCTCTCCCAGAACTGGAGAAACATTTTCGGAAATATATAACTCACTTACCAAAATGCCGACCATCGATAACCAAAGACTAGCAGAAATAGTATGGCCCAAAACCAACTTCCATCCCGTTACACCTGGGCCAAGCCAGACTTGCAATTTGTCCCTGAGTAGCTTCATGCCTATGATTGCAGAGCATACCACCGGTATTAGCAGTGCAGGAGCAATACCGGCGATGAAGTACTGGAATTCTAGGGCGGGAAGTGGACCTAGGTTGTTCTGGTGGGCGTTGATTGCCCATACAAGGTACCCAAGTACATACAAGATGCCGGCGACAACCAAGACCCCA
>JABXJW010000134.1 GCA_013375395.1 Desulfobacterales bacterium | reverse complement strand
GGGACTGAGTACACGAACAGAATGTTCGACATAGTCGTCTTCTTCGGAGGCTCCTATGCGGCAAAAGGCACAATAGACTTCAGCCGCAACCCTCCACAAATCGAGTACACACAGAGGCTCATGAAGGAAGGTGTCGGCGTCTCTACATGCATCCCCATGTATGTGAATCAGATAGTGGAGGTCGAACAGACCTACCTTGAGCTAGGCGAGAATGGGAACCTAACAGCGGAGAAGCTTTTAACCGATGAAGCCGTCATCAACAACTCCACCATCGCCAACTGGGTGATGACCTTCTCGGAATTCTACCTAGCCTATAAACTCGCTGGCTCTGAGGAGCCACCGCAGATCCTGTTGTTGGACAGGAGCCTTCTTACGATGGTGAGCAGCCTCATCTACGACACCCGGCGGAGACGGATCTGGAATGCATCAGCCTTTATAGGCCTCGAGACTGACGGTGAAAAAATAGATGAAAATGACATCCTTTACAACCGCCATAGAATTGTCAACAAGAATCTGAAGCTGCCAACTGCTCGAGGCGATTATCTGCGATACGCCCTCGCCTACCTTATAGAGGAAAAAGGTCCCATAAGCTTCGAAGAGATATGCGAAGAACTCGACATAAACACGGAGGGTAGACGTAAGAGAGCTCACCGATTCCTATCCAGAGCTGTCACTGAAGGATACCTACAGGAAAACGATGAAATCTACGAGGTGGCCCCAAGGTACAAAGACTCCTGGAGCAGAGTGAAGAAAGCCGTAGAAACACTAGGAAAACAGCTCTTCGAGGAACCAGCTGGCGATAACCCGATGCAGGTTGAGAGGGACGGCGAAAAACGGTGGCTGACGACCCTCGACCTCGCCTTCCTCAGCCTCTTCTGCATAAACATGCTCATAGAGGAGTGCTGGCGAAGGAACATCCTCCTCGTCGGCATCACCAAGGACACGACAGCCCGCGACTTCAAGACCCACCTGATCCCAGTCTGCCTGAATGAGGGCATATGGAGTTACAGCCAGCCCATGACCATGCTTGAGAGAGCGCCGAACACGGACCGGATGCTCCTCCAGTACCTCAGCGCCCTCAACCACGAGCGGCTGCCGACGCCCTGGGCCCTCGTCGAATACGACTCCGCCTTCCGCATGATCATACCCGAGCTGAAGAAACGCAGGAAGGGGTACGTGAGCGGCGCCATCCGGAACCGCATCATCTACGAACGCCTCTTCCTGAAGACCTACATCCAGCTATCCGAGGCCTCGACGGACCCGCAGCTTAGGAGCAACGTCCTCTTCATCGACCGCCTCGTCTACCCCGACTACGACCTCCGTCCCGAAACCACCTTCCACTTCAAGCACCAGTACGGCGGGGCCGAGGAGCCCGTCGACGTCATCCTCTACCGCGACCGAAACGTTGAGAACCCTCTTCAGAACCTTATAATGGTGATGTTGAAGGCGATGGCGAAGTCCAGCATCCCCGAGGTCTTCGGCCACAACATGCCCCTGTTCATCGCGGACAAGATTGCGAAGTGGCACTACGGAGAGATCCGCCGCATCATCGACTCCGCCCGGGTCTGGGTCTCCAACAACCCTGGACTCCGCCGCCACCTATTCTTCATGAGCACTTTCCGCGAGAGGAGGACCGAGCTTGAGCAGAGTAGAAGAAGATCTTAAAAGGTTTTTTACCGACTTCGAAGGGAGATTCGACGCCCAATTGGGCCGCGTCTCCCTCAGCCAGACCGCGGTGGACGAGAGGCTGGGGACCTCATCCCCATACCTCTGCCAGGTCAAAGCCCGTTACGACCGGGAGCTCCTCAGGCTGCTGGACGACGGGATGCTCCTCGCCGTAAGCAACTTCAGGTCCAGACCCGATGGGACCCGGTACACGCTGCTTGAGGTGATCCGTTTCTGGCCGGTCCACTTCGGCCTCTCAGCCGTCCGCGACTACCAGTACTATCCGCTGCAGTTCGAGGTGATAGAGCAGTCCGTCGAGGACTGGGAGACAGACGACAAGGCCACGATGATGATCCAGCTCGCATGCATCCCTGTCAACTACGACCTCTACTTCGACGGAGGCGAGCCCAGCTTCGAGCGGGGCTTCTCCTACCCCGTCGTCGGCAGCCGGGCCTACATCCTCAGCCGAGACCTCATCCGGGAGATGTACAACCGCAGCGTCCTCGAACGCCAAGGATGGGCACTGGAAGGGACCTGCGCCGACGCCCGAGTTGACCCCAGGCTGGGGACGGTGAAGATGTTTGAGGCCGCGGGCGAGGAGATCCCGTTCTACATCGACTTCGACGCCTTGGTCCGCTACCACTTCGGCATCTTCGCCTTCACAGGCGGCGGCAAGAGCAACATGATGTCGAACATCCTCCGCCGCCTCCTCATCCACAACAGCGAAGTCAAGGTGGTCATCTTCGACATCAGCTGCGAGTACCCGTTCCTGCTTATGGATATCTTCGCAGACGAAGCTGTCCCTTCAAGAGTCATTATGGAGAATATGCCGCGGACGGTGGAAGACTTCTGCAACTCCGTGGTGAAGCCGAGGTACTACGAAGATGATCCGAGGGTCACACAAGGGCTTGGAGCCGTACACGAGCTGGGCCGCGTCTCCCACATGAGGAGGGCCCGCCTGCAGGTCCCCCAGTTCGCCGAGTTCCTCTCCGACATCGAGCGTCTGAAGGACTCCAACCTAGACCACCCCAACTACGTGGAGGCCCTCCGGGACGTTGAAGAGGTGGTGCTCGGCTACATGGAGGACCACGAGCTGAGAGAGGACGACGAACTTACCCGGCAGGTTGTGACCATGATCGTAGACAGGGCTCAGGAGGTGGTCGAAGAGTACAAGGTCCACCCCATGAGCGCCCTCTGCGGCTGGTTCATCGCCCGAGACAAAATGATGGGATACTTCGACCTGGAACCGAGACAAGGCGGAGAGGGCTACTCCACAGAGGACGTCGAGGAACTGTTGAAAGGCGACACTCGCCTGGTCAGCCTCTCCATCAGCGAACCCACGACCCTGAAGAGGCTTGTCATCGACCTCACCCACGACATACTCCTCAACCGAAAACGCGAGTTCTCCGTCAGACCCTACATCCTCTTCGTCTGGGACGAGGCCCAAGAGTTCGTCTCAGCACCCAGCAGCCTAAGAGGCATAGACAAAACCTGCAGCGAAGAAGTCGAGAAGCTCCTCCGACAAGGCAGAAAATACGGCCTCGGAGGCTGCATCGCCACCCAACGCATCGCCTACCTCAACACCAACGCCCTACAACAACTCCACACATACTTCGTCTCAACCCTACCCCGACCCTACGACAGAGGCCTCATCAGCAACACCTTCATGATCGACAAGACCATCCTAGAGAAGACCCTGGAGTTCGTCCCCGGCGAATGGCTCGTCTCAAGCTACCTCGCCACAGGCATGGCAAACGTACCCATATTCGTGAAGGCAGACAATGCTGAAAATGAGATAGAAAAATACCTCAAAACGCTACCATAATCTTCTTGCATGCGAAGAGGTCTAAAAAGGCGCTTGGAAAAGCTCGTCTCAAGCCCGCGTAGGATGATATAAAACTCTGGGCGCGAAACCTCATTAAGGATAGCAACAATATGGCGCCAAACAATTAAGCAACAAAGCTTTATATTTTATTGCCATATAAATAAGTGGAGGTTAAGCGGATGGCGAAGGAAATAAACAGCAGCTCATCCCAACCTCTGATTGGCTACATGGCTCTATTCGAAGACTCTTCAGAAGGTTTTTTCGTCGAAGCTCTTCTCATCGTCGATATTAAAGGGTACCCAGTCGACTACTGCTTCACAGATAAGATACCTTTAACACCAACAAAGCGTTTCCTTTATGGTAAGACTCTGAGACACTATATTATACTTGAAGTTTGTGGCTCAAAGCTTATCGAGAATATAAACAAGACCCTTTCTCTCATCTTAGTGCGGGAAGAGGCGCTATTAGAGCTTAGAAAGAATGTTGAAATCCCCCTATTATGCTTGAAAGAAAGAAACTCAGGCAAAAAAGGTGAAGTCTCAGTTATTGCGCATATAGAATACAAAGAGGATCTAAAAAAAACGCATAGAGTTCTCGAGATTTGTAAAAGCAACTTTAATTTAACTGAACCATTCGAAAGGATCATTAAAATATTAGCTAATCCAGCTGATTGAGGGGCTCTTAGGCTTTCATCTTAGGCGTGCTTCTAAACCTTTCGCGCGTATGCGATATGAATAAATATTGTAGATTGAAGTTATTTTATTGAAAAGCCAATGAAAAAGAAGGAAGCCTGTTTTTTTTCTCTTCCTACCTTTTTATTTCTTCTATTCCTTTTTTCACCTCAAATTGGGTTAGCCTTCTCAGCGGAGACGGATCCATATATAGTCGTTGATTGGACATATGTTCGAGATGAAAGGTTAGATGTTGAAGGCCTACAAGCAATAGGATTTCACTTGGTTTGGAGTACAAATAGTTCAGCGGTTCGAGGGGCGATAGTTTTCATCAACAATAAACCCTATGAAACGGACAATAGTGGTATCGTTCTGTTTACAGATACATCACAGGGAGTTACAAAGAAAGAATGGTCAATCAATAGAATCGTATATTATGGAAAAGAATTCGCTTTCGAACAGAACGTCGCGAATCCTTACTGCATTTTCGATAAAGTCCTAATCGAGCTGGCGACCTCAAAACCTAGAATCGGTATTGAGACTGAGGCTAATATAATTTGGACAGCTAAATATGCGTATGATAACTCCCCATTCAAGGGTCAGATTCTGCTGAATAACAGCCAACTAGCCTACTCAACTGTTGGTCGCAGAGCATACACTGTGGATAGTATCCTAGATGAAAAATATGGCCTTACCGCTTACGATTCCAACTCAATAGATATTATTTGGGATAGGGTAAACATATATCTAAGCACGATCACGCGCGCGAAGACTCGTATAGATGTTGGAAGCGAGGCTGACATACATTGGTATGGAATATATGCACACGATATTACAGATTTTAAAGGAGATATCGAATTCAACGATACCCTCATAAAAAATATGGCGGGAAAATATTGTTTTACAGTTAAATCAATTAATGATCAGCTATATAATATAGATTCTTTCTTATCAAACAATGTAGAATTTATATATGATGAAATAATAATCAGATTAAATGTTAAAAATAAAAGGATCGATATAGGTGAGAAAACAAATATATCCTGGACAGGGAAATACGCATATGACTCAGAACCTTTCACTGGAAAGGTCATATTAGATGATAATGTATTACAGTATGATACAGTTGGATGCCGTGAATACGTCGTAAAATCTGTAATAGATCGCTACTACAATTTGAAAGCTTTTTCCTCAAATAGAGTTGGAGTTATTTGGGACCGTGTAAATATAGAGCTAAAGGCTGAAGACGAGAGGATAAACGTTGGCGAAGAAGCAAATATATGGTGGAGAGGAGTATATGAATATGATAGATCTGACTTCAACGAGATTGGCAAGGTTAGATTGAATTCGACTAAATTTGAACGTGACACAGTTGGGGTGATTAATTATGAAGTATTAGACATCGAAGATTACACGCATAGTTTGACTAACTACACTTCCAACATCCTGACTGTTATCTGGGATAGAGTCAATGTAAATTTAGCATTCCCTCATAATAGAATCCAAGTTGGAACTGAGGCTAATCCGAACGTAAATGCGACATATGAATATGACGGAACTATTTTCGATGGCATAGTCCAGCTCAACGATACACTTGCTAAAAAAGGACTAGGTAAGTACACTTACACCGTTACCTCTATACACGATCCAAAATATGGAATAACTAATTTTGTGTCAAACAAAGCCGTATGTACCTTTGATAGAATAAGTCTTGAAAAAAGGTTAGACTCGAAGATGCCGGGTAAGGTTCAGATATTATTCAATCTAGTATATGAGTCAGATAATAGTCCGATAGAAAATGCATTTTTACAGGTGAACGATAAATCTGTTTACTATCTAGGAGATGGTAATTATGTTATAATTATATTTAATTGGTTTCCTTGGTTTCAGATAGAAGCTCAAGTGACTTGCCCGGGTTTCGCAACCGAGATGTTTACTGAGGTGTATTATTGTGTTGGAAATATCGGTGTTTTTACTTCCATTACTATAATGTCTGTCCTCTTATCATCATTTGTAATAAGAAAAAGAAAAATGACTGTAATAGAAATGAAAATACTACAGACATTAGAATCTGGGGGAGAAATCCTCTTCACTGGCTTAAGCAACAAATTTAAATGCTCTAGCAAGAAGATCGCCAAAATAACGAAAAGGGCACTTCAAAAAGGTAAAATTTCAGGAGTACTAACATTTGATAAAGCAGGCTTTATATCTGAATCGGAGCTGAGACTTAAAACAAAATACAAGGACTCTTCAACAGATGAGCTCTTCCGATCCATTCAACAAATCAACACGCCTAAAATAAATACCGTCGATCCTCAAATTGGTTCCATTACTAAACAGTTTTTCCGAGAAGAAACTACATTAATCGAGAATAACGCGTTATCTATCAATTATCTAGACCGCAACGGTTTATATTTGGAGGAAGCAGATGCGCCCACTTTTATCCCAAAAAGACCGCTGGTGGATGCCATCTTCGCTCAAGATGTGCTTTGCCCTGAGTGTAAGGGTTTCGGCTGGCGAATTTCAAAAGAAACCATTCGAAGTCACGCGGCTTTAAAACATTTAAATCGACTATCGAAGTGCCTCCGGTGTCAGGGTCAAGGTTTCTTAGAATTGTCCAGCTGTTATCTTAGACATCCAGTATATTTAGAAGCATCTGATATTGAAGCCCATCTTCTCAAAAAAGAAACTTTAGAGATAGAAGAACGTCTAAATATCCAGGAGAAAAGGTTCGAGGTTGGAAAGAGGATCCTCGAGTTTACGCCACGTTTTATCTTAGATTTTGACCCTACTTTGCAAGATGAGGAAATTATCTTCATTGCTCCTGGTCTGTTTTCCGACGAGGAACTCAAACGACTCAACATCGTTAATGGAGCTGTGATTCCAAAAAGACCTTCCAAACGAGCTAGAACCAAACATGAAAAAAGCAGACCCTCTCAAGCATAGAGACGCAATCTCCTTCACAAAGACTCAGAGACGATGAAGTGCCAAAAATAGATATACTCTCCGGTGAAGATAAGGAGTTATTCGATGAAATGAAGAGAAGAAGAAGGAAAGATATCAAATTGTCTCGTGAGAGATGAATTGCTTTCAGTGGGCGAAGGCGACCTTTTTAAACGAAAAGAATATCTTAATTTAAATCAATTGTTATATTATGGTGTTGGCGGTTGATCTCCGAGCCCCTTAAAACCCAAGGAAACGAGAAGATCAAACAGCTTCTAAAACAAATCACCGATTTGAAAAAGAAACTAGGCAATCTAACCAGGTTGATGAAAAATTATTCGAAAATCGAGACAAAATCATTAGAATCTCTTCAAAAGCTTAATTTTACCCTTTTAAAAATCGAGAGGCGCGCATCATCATTGGAAGAGGGAAGTCTAAAGGATTCTTTGATGATATGGATAGAGGAAGAACAGAAAGAACTTGAAGAAATTAACACGAAACTTAAATCTAGGTTCTTAATCGACCTGGACAAATCGCTTAGAGAGAAAGGACTGAACCTAAAAGGCAGAATGCATAATTTAAAATGCGGATTTTATACCATAGATATTGACTTAATTAATAATCGATGTAAGCTTTATTACGGTCCCAAAGAAGAGTTCATCGTCATCCTCAAATTAGACATCGAGACAATTACACAATTCATTGTCCATCACAGAAAACAATTAGATGCATCATTCAGTTATCCGGCTATATTTCTTTCACAGCTCAATAAGGCTTACAAAGCTGTTACGAATAGATTAGAAGACCAACACGGTAAAAAGGCTCCAATCATTGACGTTATGGTTGAACTTTCCATTCTGAAACAGAGTCGGAAATTCCGAACGGATCCCTTACGAGAAAACTTCCAAGATTATGGTCGCGTCCAATTCAGCTATGATCTTTATCGTATTATCCAAATCCCTACAAAGACATTTACGCTGAGGCTATCAACAGCTACCCGGTCTCAAGCTCGAAATAGGGGTGAATATCTATGGGTCCCAAAAAATGAGAGAGGCGACGGTACGATTTATTCATACATTGAGTTGAGGAGGCTTCAAGATGTATGAGGAGTTAGATCAGAGTATCGCACACCGCATTATCGCCAGTGTAGGCTCAGCCGGAGTACCTCCGGAGTATGGTTTTCAATACTTCACTGTGGGGCTTGACGATATAATTGACGTAATAGACAAGGAGTATCTAAAACTACTCATAAAGGGCGGTGGGTCTTCTTTTAAGGTGATCATAGGAGGCTATGGAAGTGGAAAAACCCATTTACTTTACACCATTAGAGAGTTAGCATGGAAAAACAATTTTGCAACCAGTTATGTGACCTTGACACCCGAGGAGACGCCTTTTCATAAGCTTGAACTTGTTTTTGGAGCCATCGTCAACAATCTTCAACCACCATTGACGGGTCCAGAAATTTTATCAGGCTCGGAGAGAGGCATTGAGAACTTTTTAATTAGATGGTTTAATACAATTGTTGATAGATATCGAACCCTGGGATTGGAAGAATATGAATTGAACGATGTCCTAGAGGAGTATGTGAAGAGCAATATAAAAGGGTATGAAAGCACAAGTTTCACCAACGCAATCAGGCAATCTTTTCTTTCCCTTCTCAATGATAACTATGAAGACTTTGAAACAATATTGACCTGGCTGAAGGGAGAATCATATAACAGGAGAGATCACTCAAAATATGGGATTCTTCAAAAAATTGATAAAACCACCGCCTTCCCTAGATTACGATCCCTTGGTAACTGGATTCGCTCAATAGGCTACAGTGGCTTGGTGATACTCTTCGACGAAGCCGAACAGACTCCCAGCTTCAGCAGCCGCCAAATTTCTTTACATTTGAACAATCTACGACAGCTGATAGATGCGTGTCAGAGCACAAGCTTCCAAGGCTTCATGATTTTTTACGCCATCCCAGATGAGGATTTCCTCCAGAGAAGGGGTTTCGTTTACGAAGCCCTGAAACAGAGGTTGGCTACCTATTTTAACGCCATGAATCCCTCAGGTGTAAAATTGAATTTAGAGGAATTGTTCGGAGATCGTCCTGAACAGATAAAGCAGCTACTTTTTAGCATAGGGAATAAACTAAGTATGATTTACAGCATCGCATATGATGTTGAATTTGACTCAGGAAAGCTCGAAAACGCCATCAACTTGATCGTCGAGAAGGCGTTTGAACAGAGGTTCATCGAAGTCGGAATTTTGAGAACCTTCGTACAAAAGGTTATAGAAGCCTTTCATTATCTAAGGAACGAACCTAATCTCCCATTTACAGAAGAAACTGCTGATCAAATAATTAAGGGTTAGTTCTATGAGCTGGATTGGCAGGGAAGTCCTGCAAGATCGGAA
>JABXJW010000520.1 GCA_013375395.1 Desulfobacterales bacterium | reverse complement strand
CTCACTGTAGTATAAGCCAGCCTGATAGTGATTTCACCAAGGCCCAGTGGAAGATCAAGCAGGCCTTTGCACTGGATGCCGATACCAAATCACAAAAGCTTCTGAAGAGCTCACTGGCCGGACGTCAAAATGCTGCAAAAACAGTCGCGGCTGTAGATGTTTTTAACACATGCTCGTGGGCACGAACGGACTTGGTTGTGTTGCCAAAGGATTGGAATCTGCCTGGTGATATGGTGAAGGATGCTGATGGTCAATGGGTCCACTCACAGCGTCTTTCTACGGGTGAGTTGGCTTTTGTGGCCAAAAATGTACCACCACTGGCTGCCGGACGATTTACCTTCGGAATCTATCCTCCCGTTCTCCTACCTATCATACAGGGTAGTGCTAAGGTAAATGGAACGCGACTGTCCAACGCTTTGCTGACGGTCACCATCGACGACAAGACCGGCACCATCGCCAGCTTCAAACGTAAGGATATCTCATTTGATCTGGTAAACGGCAAGTCTGGTCTGGGGCTTAATGATTATTTCTATGTGGCCGGCAGAGACCCGAAAGACCCGCAGCGCAACGGACGGGTTAAAGTCCGTGTTAAGGAGCGAGGACCGTTAGTTGCGTCGCTGTTGATAGAATCTGCTGCGCCGGGCTGCCATAAGCTCACTCGCGAGGTTCGAATCATCGCCTGGATAGATCGTGTGGACATTATCAATATCATCGACAAGCAGAAAATATACAAGCAGGAGGGAGTGCATCTGGCCTTTCCCTTTAATGTGCCTGAGGGTGTGATGCGAATGGACACGCCCTGGGCCGTAGTTCAGCCCGAAGTGGACCAACTGCCCGGTGCCTGCAAGAATTATTTCACTGTTCAACGATGGGTCGATGTATCCAACGAGGATTATGGCGTTACCTGGGCGACAGTCGACGCACCACTGGTCGAAGTCGGTGCTATAACTTCCGACCCGAGGGGTAAGACCGTAGGATGGATCAAACACATCGAACCATCAACGACATTGTATTCGTATGTAATGAATAACTACTGGGAAACCAACTACAAGGCAGGCCAGGAGGACCCGACGACGTTTCGTTATTCAATCAAACCTCATAAGCGGTTTGATTCCGGCAGCGCGGCAAGATTCGGTACCGAGCGCAGCCAGCCGCTTATAGCCGTTCCGGTTGACAGCAAGATTCCAATACAAAATTCTAT
>JABXJW010000519.1 GCA_013375395.1 Desulfobacterales bacterium | reverse complement strand
CCCCAGTATGCGGCAAAACTACTTGATCAGGCTCTTGAGGATGAGATAGTCAGACCCCGGGCAACCGTGTGGCCCATGACATCAAGTTCCCTCAAGGTTCCTGGGAAGAAGATCACGTCTCATGCGACCAGTATTAGTGGCGTAGTAGCCTACTGGATAGGAGAGAAAGCTGCAAAAACTGAGAGTGATCCGGCATTTCGACTGATCGAGCTTGTAGCGAAAAAACTAGCTTGCTATACCAAGTCTAGTGATGAACTGGTAGCAGACTCGAAGATTCCAATTGCCAATGTGATCGGACCGGCTTTCATTGATGCAATCCAATTCCAACTGGATTATGATTTCTTCCAGGGTAGCGGAGCTGCTTGTCCGCTTGGGATAATTAACTCTCCCTGCTTAATAAGTGTGACAAAAGAAGCCTCTCAACCAGCCGCGACAATTCTCTGGGAAAACATAGTGAATATGTGGGCCAGCCTATTCCCGCCTTCGATGAAGAGGGCTATATGGGTGGCCTCAGTATCAACGATTCCACAGCTCTTAACTCCTTCCCAAGCGATAGGAACAGGCGGGACTCATTACTGGCCTGCCTTGAGAGAGGCAAAGACAGGCGGGATGACACTACTCACCAGGCCGATCCTCTGGACTGAAAAGCTCCCTGTTCTTGGACAATTGGGGGACATTGTACTTTGTGATTTTTCACAATATACAATCGGGATGAGGCAACAAGTAAGGATCGAATCCAGTAATGCTCCTCATTTTTCTGAGGATATTAAGGACTGGAGGGCAGTTTTGAGAGCAGACGGCCAGCCGTCTTGGGATCAGGCTTTGACACTTAAAGATGGATCTACCCAGGTCAGCCCGTTTGTTGCGTTGGCAAAAAGAGAATAACAAGGGTTCTTCTCGGAGGCGACTCATACCTCTGAGGAATAGTTGTTTTCCTGTTAGGGAGGTCGGACCATCTCCCCGGCCTCCCATCATAGGTCTAATAGCTCATCTTAGGGGAAATGAAGCTCATTTTGACCCCCCTATGAGCCTCTAATGCAACCTTTTTGAGAGGAAAAGCCTCCCAGAATAGGGAATTTTCAAAATAACGCAAATAAGGGCTATTTTAGAGGCCCGGATTGTTCTTTGACACTTATACATCCCCCCAGGGAATAACAAAAAAATGGCTGGTTCTGGAGGCTACAATAAGGAAAAAAAGGGAAGG
>JABXJW010000518.1 GCA_013375395.1 Desulfobacterales bacterium | reverse complement strand
TGAAAACAGCACGGTAACTGCCATAATCGCTGACCTCTTCTGCAACCTCGGGAAGCAAAAAACCTTGCAGATTCTGAAAAACTGGAACCGCAAAACTATTCGAAAAAGCACGGTTAGCCAGCCTCTGCTTGATAAGCTTTTCGCCTTGTATCCTGCGGCTTTGCCCAAGGTTCAAATAGTAACAGCGGAAAATATGGAACAGCTAGCGAAAGAAAGCAGCGAATTTAGAAAGAAAGTCAGAGGGGAAGGCATCGGGAGGCTCGGATAAATGGTAGCCAAAGCGGAAATTGAAGATACCTATGCCGAAGCCTTTGCTGGAATCTTTTGCCGCCTAATCGTCACGGCCGATGAAAAGCGCACATTGTGCAGTGCGGCTGAAGACTCAACCGCCACGCCTTCAGTGGTGATTGGCAGAGTGGAAGGCGGCGTCGAAAAATGGCTGAGCGAAAACGAAACCCCAGACCAACGCAAAGGCGCGATACTGCAGTTCTGGGGAGCAATAAACCGCAAAACACCATTCGCTGATTCGTTGAAGAAGTTTGAAACTGAACTTTCTTACAGAATCCGCCAAGACATACTCGTCAAGCCATTTACGGCAGTTTTTGACGCCTTGCCCGAGGCGGAGGGAAAATTGGACATGATGACGCGGGTTGGGCATTGCGGCGATGGTTACGAGTGGGTTGAAAAGCGCCACGGTCGCGAAGTTATCGTCGTTCCCCTTATGGTTCCAGACTTCATCATTGAACGGTATTTGGGTTATGCCCGCGGCGTCATGGGCGCAAACTTCTGGGTGATGTGTAAAACAAAAGAAGCCATGAAACAAGCAGGCGAAAAAGCCTTAGAAGCCATACACAAGATAAACGGCGTAATCACTCCTTTCGATGTTTGCTCTGCGGGTTCCAAGCCTGAAACCCGTTTTCCATCGATAGGCCCCACTACAAATCATCCATATTGTCCGTCGCTTAAAGAGAGATTGGATAAGGGCTTTATGGTTCCCGAAGGCGTACACTACATCCCAGAAATAGTAATTAACGGAACTTCAATGGAGTCAGTTAAAGAAGCCATGAAAGCTGGAATCGAGGCCGTATTAAACGTTGACGGCGTCGTACGAATTTCTGCTGGAAACTATGGCGGGAAACTGGGCGAGTTTAAAATTCACTTGCGAGAGTTGTTCTTATGAGCCGTTTTGACGTTAGATCGGAAGAG
>JABXJW010000517.1 GCA_013375395.1 Desulfobacterales bacterium | reverse complement strand
ATTAAAGAAATTTAAAAGACTGCCGAGGTGGAGAAAGGATAAATTGCTTGGTAATACGCCTCCTGATTTCACCGGGATAAGTGAAATAGAATTTTTTAACCCGGAATTGAACAAAAGCCAGCGTGAAGCGGTTTTGAGAAGTTTAGCGGCACGTGATTTCTTTCTTATACATGGACCGCCGGGAACAGGGAAGACGATAACATGCGTTGAGGTTATAGCACAACTCGTCAGGCGTGGCTGTAAGATTTTAGCTGCGGCAGACTCAAATGTGGCTGTGGATAACCTGGTAGAACGATTGGATAGAATAGGCGTGAACGTAGTGAGAATAGGGCATCCAGCACGTGTAATTCCTTCTTTAAGGCGAAGAAGCCTTGATTATCTGGTTCAGGAGGAGTCAGAATATACAAAGGCGCAGGAGCTCAGGGAGAGAGCTTATGAGATAAAAGAGCGTATGAAAGGTTTTATCGTGCCCGAAATGCGATGGAGGCGGGGCTTAAGTGATGAAGCGATAATGAATCTTGCAAGTGAAGGGAAAACAACAAGGGGCATATCGAGGAAAAAAATGGAGGGTATGAGGAAATGGCTTGTTTTGAAGCAAAGAATAGATAAGTTATTCGGCGATGCGAGGGAACTGGAGGAGAGAGCAATAAGAAGGATTATCAGCGAGGCGGAGGTAGTTTGTGCGACGAACAGCACTGCGGGTTCTGAAATACTCAAAAGCGAGAAGTTCGATTTTGCTGTTATTGATGAAGCAACGCAGTCTACTGAACCTTCTTCTTTAATAGCGGTGCTCAAAGCGAAGCGGTTTATCATGGCCGGAGACCACAGGCAGTTGCCGCCTACGATTTTGAATGAGGAAGCAGCGAGGGAGAGTTTGAGCAGGAGTCTATTCGAGCGGCTTCTGGAGTTGCATGGTGACAGGATAAGGGTTATGCTTGAAGTCCAGTATAGAATGAACGAAGAGATAGCAGAATTCCCGAATAAGGAGTTTTATGAGGGCAAACTGAGGGCGGATGAACAGGTGAAAAGACAGAATCTTATGGATAAACTCCCGAAATCGAAATATGAGAATGAAGATGTCAAACCATTTTTGTTTATTGACACAAGTGGCAGTGATGAGTTCAGGGAAAGGGTGAGAAAAGGGTCTACATCGAGGGAGAACCAGGGAGAAGCGAAATTAGTTAAGGATATTGCAGAACGGTTGTTAGGCAT
>JABXJW010000012.1 GCA_013375395.1 Desulfobacterales bacterium | reverse complement strand
ACGCCTCATTCCTCAGGATTTGCGCGCCTTGAATTTGGCGCTTTTTACTTTGCCGTCTAATTTGGACTTTTTACGAGACCATCAAAGTTTGGGTTCTCCGCCTACGGCGGATCCGGGTTAGGGCTTGATATCCATTTCCTCTCCGACAAAAAGATCTTCTGCGGATGAACCCTTCTTGAATCTTAGACTGCCCCGTTGACCATCGCTCATCTCACGCAGCATCTTGTCCATTGCTTCCATGGATATGTCGGTACCCTCGGCGATCATCTTGTCAAACATCGCCTTGATGCGCCGCATGCTTTCAGCCTCGGCCTTAACGTACTTCCCGTCTACCATCTGGAAGAGCGGATCGGTTGCCAGGTCGGCAAAGTGGTCAACAAGACCAAACTGACTCCCCGCAGCATCACCCAGATCGGCGATTTCATCCGCAATTTCAACCAATTTCCGGTTATATCCACGGATTTCCTCAAGGGCCCTCGATTCGCCGGCACGCGCTCGTTCCTCGGCTCGCTTGCGCTTGGCTTCGACCTCTTTCTGTCGCGCTCGTAGGGCTTCAAGCTTCTCCTTGCGAGTCATGATTCGATGCTTGAACTTGTCTATGATACTTCGGCCCTGCTTCTGAAGGTGCTTGCGCTTGCGTTCATGCCATTTGTCCCATTCGGCCTCCTTCCCGGCAGCAGAGGTTTTGCCCACACCGTCTATATCCGCTTCAACTTCTTCGCCGCATTTGACCGTCTTATCCCCGCCGCCGTCCGCCACGCCGACTTGGCCTTCACTCACCCGCACTCTCACCGAACCATCGTCGCCAACCGCGGTTTCAAACTCGGTGCCACGCACTCCACATATAAAGATTGGGGTGTTGACCTCATAACTGGCTTGAACGCCGACCTTGCGGGAAATCTTGTTCCAAATCCTGCCGAAAAATATCAGAATCGAGGTCTTTTTTATGTTGTGTCGCTTGATTCCCGAAAGAACCAGTGAGGTGTTATTTTGGACGATTATTGATGAACCGTCATCGAAGCTTACCTCAGCCTGACCGTCATCACCCGTGCGAATCCTGGTTCCCGGCACCAATGTTTTACCTGCTCGAGCCCGGATTTCATCACCCCCGGGAACCTGGATAAACACTTTACCGCTGACTGCAACAAGTCGCACCACTGTTGCATCTGCCAGGGCCGATCCTGCAAACACAAAAAGTGCAATGATTGAGGCGAATAGACGAAGACTCATAACTCAAAAGGACTCCCTTTTTGGTGGAGCAACAATAGGAAAAATGGAGTTGCGCGTCAAGGAAAAAGTGATCACAGCATGTGGCGGTTTTCGGTTATGCGAAGGCGGTGGACTTTGGCAGGCCATTTTATCTTGACACCTCCTGGCAAATAGGTTAGCTCAATCGCAAATTGTGAATTGCGCAGTCGCACACAAAGTGCATCTTTTGTCTCAAGGTTGTACGTTTACGGCTTGAAAAGATGCACTTACTGTCAAGCCGCCGGGCGCAACCCTGCGCCAAATCGTTTATCGGAAGATGTCGAAAGATGTCGAAAAAAGAAAAGCTTAAAAATAATATTATCCTATATATTTTTTTTGAGTGTACACTATTTTTTGTCGTTTTTGATTGGTTCTTTACAAGAGACTTCAATATCTCAGCAAGTAATATATTTATCTTATTTGCCGGATTTTTACTTTCTCTTTTATTCTGGATTTCTCTGCACGGTTATACCATCTTCATAAAATTGGTTTTTCCGAAGCTCTGGGTATTCATTCCCGTCTTTTTCGTATCCTTTTTCATGTTGGGCGTTTCCGCTCAAAGAGAGTATTTTGTTACCTATAACACGTTAATAGAAAAAGATTTAATGTTCTTGCTCTTGGATGTGCCACTATATGTCTTCGGACTGTTCAAAGATACTATGAACGGAGAGATGTTATTCTTCTTTATTCTGGCGGTCTGTTTTTTATCTTTTTTTTGGATCAAAAGGGTTTCCCTGATATTCAAAAACGCACCCCTTCACAAACTAAACTATCAAGGCAGCGCAAAAAACATTCTTTCAAAACGGTTTTATCTTAATATTATCTTTGTATTTATAGCATGTTTCGGTTTCTATGCACAAATCAGGTGGTCTTTCAAGCATGATCTTAGCACTCTGCCTTTCCGATTGTTCCAGGTGATACTGTGTTTATTTCTACTAATGCAAATAATATGGATTATTTTTCATTTTAAAATCGTTTTTCGCTTCTTTAATAAATATATTTTTATCTTTATTGTTTACCTGTTCTCTTCCGTCATTTTCTGGAATCAAACGGCCTTCATCAATTTCGCTCCCATGGACCAGCAGTTTTCACACCTGCTTTGGCATACCATTATCGCAAATAAAAAGAGAAAAAGCTTATATAATCCCAAAAGAACCCAAATACAAGAAAAGTTGAAATTGATTGAGTCAAAGTCCCCTGCCTTCAATATTCTTATAATACTTTCAGAATCACTAAGGAGAGATCATGTCGGAGGGATGGGATATTCAAGGAAAGCGACGCCTTTCTTGGATAGATGGATGAGCAGGTGTTTAGTATTCCCCTATTGCGTAGGAACAACCTCTTCAACTAATACTGCTATGCCAACACTGTTTACCGGCTTGGCTCCAGGGAAGAGTATTGAGAATTATCAATTACAACCTCTGCTATGGGATTATTTCCCGAAAAGTATGAAAACTTTTTTTATCACAGGCCAATCTTTAGGATGGTTTCACCTTGATGATTATCTAAAAACCGAATCCTTAGACTATCTCTTTGAAAGCAGAACCATTGGAGTTGATGATCACAATAAGGGTATTGATGACTCTATCGTAATTGAGAGGGCAAAGGATCACCTGAAAAACCTCAGGCAAGAAGGCTTAAAGCATCATGGATTTCTTGGGGTCGTCCAATTTGCCAATACCCATTATCCATATTACTATCCGGAGGAATTCAAAGTCTTTAGACCGGCACGCTATACAAAAGACAAAACAAAGCTAATCGAATTGATCAACCATTATGACAATGCTGTTAGATATCAGGATCATTTGATTCAAAACCTTATTGATTATATGGATCGAGCGGGATTTCTGGAGGATACGATCATCATCTTTACCTCGGATCATGGTGAGGCATTCAACGAACATGGCAAGCTCTTTCATGTAGTCAGCCACTATCAGGAAATGATAGCCGTCCCCATGTTTATCTTTATCCCGGAGGAAGTGAAGAACATCTTGTCTCTTAGAGGGCTTAAGATGTTGGAATATAATACTGGACGCGATGTTACAAATCTTGACATTGTTCCTACGGTTTTGGACCTGTACGGAATTCTTGATAATGGGGACGGAGCTTTTATTGAAAATCTCGATGGTCGATCTTTATTGAGAAAAATCCCGAATGACAGAGTGATCTTTGTCGCCGGAACCATTCAAAATTTCCAAACTCATTCCAGGGATTTTGCACTTATTATGGACCATATAGCTATTCAGGCCCGGCCCGGCCTGTCTGGATATACTATAGAAATCTATGACTTACAGAAAGATCCTCTGGAACAAAATAATCTTTATCCAGCTTTTCCAAAAGAGATCTACAGTAAAATGATTGAATTGGGCGGGGAAAAATTTGGTTACGTTAAATTGTTAACTAATCTTAAGTGAAATGGGCCACGTACTATCAATCCACAAATTCGTATGAGGGGCCGTTAAGTAAGAGGCGGGAATTTTTGACTACTTTTTCACTTCTCCCGTATATTGTACTTGGGCGCGCACACACTGTTTTTTATACATTCCGTCTTTTATATATAGTAGAAATTTAGGCAGGAGATTTGTTGAAATTTGTAAGTGTTTATCGATAAGCTCAAATATCCAATTAATTGCCTTTAATGGAGGAGTAAGAATAATAGCCATGAATCGCAATGCCTGACGGACTACTGGAAACACGACTATCTTTTTGGTTATTTTCAAAGAAAGAGGAAAAATCTTGGTTTTTTCGAGCCAGGTATGCTTAGTTACCGTTTCAAGAGTACAGCAGAAAAGATATAGAGGATCGATAAACATTCCTTGGTGACGATAAAGTTTTAGCAGAGACAGTAATATTCTAAACGGGGTCCTTTGAGCAAATTTAACCTTATATTTAATCTTCGCTAATTCATCGCCCCTTATTCTCTCCATACCGGGTTTTACCTTACCTGTTTCAGGATCATAGATAAAATCATACATGGGAGAATCCTTTGGCACCCTCAACCTGTTTGTTACCAGAGTATCAACATTCCATTTGCGTCCAAACCAGAGCATATTAAGCATATCTTGTTCGGTTTCACCGGGAGACCCGAAAATAAAGTTACAGATCAATAGTATATTTGTCTTTTGCATAAGGCGCATGGCTTTTTCAATATGTTCTACGGTTTGGCCTTTTCCATAAAATTGTAGAGTTTTATTTCTTAATGACTCAACTCCAAAGCCTATGGCTATTAAACCGGCCTTTTCTAATTTTTTGAGAGTTTCCGGATTACTTTTATTTACGTGATCAATTCTGCCGGTACCTGCAAATAATTTATGAATCCTACTCTCAATAAGCAAGTCCGCAAGTTCGCCTAGAGTTTTCATGCTGGTAGTCATATCGTCGTCAACCCATGCAATAATGGGGGCATCAATTTCTTTTATCTCGTTGAACAAACTCTGAGCCGATCTTCCCTGCCAGCGCCTGTACTTGCCGTCAAAATCTTTCCCATATTCATAACAGAATTTACATTTATAATTGCAGCCTACTCCAGCCCGTATAAGGTCGGTTTTTATTCCCATCATGTGATAGTTGTATTTTGGATTACGTAAATTTCTGCGAGGATAAACGTTTTCCGGAAGAGCATGGATAATACGCTCTGTGTAGATCACTTCGCCATGACTGCGATAGGCTAAATTTTTTATGTCCCCAAGATTCTTTCCGTTTAGAAGCTCTTGTATAGGAATCTCAGGATTACTACGAATAATAAGATCAAGTCGGGGATATGACTTAAATGCCTCTTTTGTATTACTAAAACCTGTTCCCCCTGCAATAATCGGTATGTCTGACGGGATCTGATCTATGATCTGAGGTATAATATGAACCTTCCATTTGCCAAATATGGAGCAGTCTTCAAAATAGCCGTATAGGCACACAAGGTCGGCTTTTTCCAAGTGTCTTGTTATATCCTTTTCATAGCGCATATCAAGTAAGAGCGCTTCTCTGCCGGTTTCAGTAATACCGGCCTGCAAATATTCTGCGCCAATTGGAGGGAGGGCAAAATATGGGTTAACGTAGGTAAATGGATATACAATGACAATATTGTCAATGTCTTTCCTCTTCTTTCGTAGATAAGAAACAGAAGTCATAGTCCCTCCGCGATAATAAGTGATAAGGATTCGGTTTATCGTATTGCTTTGTTGTATTAATGCGCTGAATATTAAAGGAAATCCAGCTTTGTGTCAAGGGAAAAAGTATCAGGGGTTCCCCCGGTTTCTTGCGGATTGGATCCTGTCGGAAGCCGTTTTTCACGAGAACCTCGGACTTTCTCATAAAATCCGCACCTGGCTTTTCGTCTAGTAACCGTGGAAAAAAACCTTGTCTGAGATTCGCAAGCTGCGTGCGAGCGCTTCATAGTCAGCGCTTGCAGGGCCTTCGCCCACGACATCCAAGCGCCAATCACCAAAAGAAGGCGCCAAATCAGAAAAAGCCCTGAGCAGGTTATCAAATCCTTTTGCCGCCGTCAATCTGCCCACAAACAGCAGATGCTTCCGGCCGGAATGTTTTCGTCCTTTCGGAGGCGGGAAGAAGACGCTTGTGTCAACAACGTTCGGAACAACTCGGAACTTCGCTCGAACGCCATAATCTGTAATCGCCTTTTGCAACGCCTGACTCACAGGCAAAGCAAAGCGCGCTCTGGCAAACGCATACCTTGGCTTGACAACTTCCAGGGCACGCAGCGCCCTTCTGGGAAACTTACTATAGTGTTCGGTTATTAGAACGGGAATACGGCGCCGATTGCCTATGACGACAGAGGGAAAGCCGGCAGAGTAGATATTCGCGTGTATGATATCGGGGCGCCACACTTCCGATTCTATTCTTTTGAACGCCATGTGCACACTCCAAAGGTAAATCGGGATGGACAGGCGTTTGCTCCGCATGCTCCGCCGATACCAGGCTCTGAACGTAGGTATCCCTTCGGTAAAGGTTTCGTCTCCGACCTCCTCCGTTCGCCACCAAGTTCTTTCCCCCTTCAACGGGGCAGCCAAGTGAAGCACAACAACATCATCATGGATCGCAACCGCCTTTGCGTGCTCCCGGACAAATACCCCCTGCATGGGCTTCTCCGGCGAAGGATACCAAGAGGTCGCAAACAACACCTTATAACGTTTTCTGCTCATAGAACTTATCCCGGTTGGGACCGGATACCCTAATACGGAATTTCAAACCGGAACCCGTGAGATGTTCAACTCGTGAACTCTTCATAGATTGAATGAATCTGAGGGCTTCGGAGGGGAAGTATAAGGAAAAGGCGGTTGCGTGTCAATGACGAATCTCCAGCACTATATTTGTTCTTACGGTAGCTTTCATCGCACCCTTAACAAATCTTGTCAGCGATCATGGCATTCCTTGCCGTGGAGAAAGGATGCGGCACAGGGGATGAGATCCCAAGAACCCCCCAAAGGTTCGTATGGCAACAACAGCCCCGGGCACGGCATCGTCTTTAAACACCGATTCTTGGAAAAACACATTAATGGGAGTCCCACCCTGCACGGCTCAAATCGGAAAGCCTCACCGGCCCTTTTGCCTTGACACATCCAGGCAAATAGGTTAGCTCAATCGCAAATCGTTTATCGGAAGACGCTTCCCGAATAGCGATTTCCGAATAACCAATAACCAACAACGAATGCGGCACTATGAACAAATCGAGTGAAGTTATTCGCCAACGCCGAGAAAGAGCAAAGGCTCTGGCTGATCAGGGTGTTGAGCTTTATCCCAACGACTTCAAGGTTTCACATGCGGTTGATGAGGTAAAACAACATATTCACGAGCATGCAGGGGCTGTGGACGAGACGGCCGTTTTTGCAATGGCCGGTCGCATCATAGGGCTGAGGTCTTTTGGAAAAGCGGCCTTTCTTCATTTTAGGGACTATACCGGACAACTTCAAGCGTACGTAAAACAAGACGAGATCGGCCGGCAATCCTATGCCTTGTTCAAGCAATTTGAAATAGGCGACTTTATTGGAATCAAGGGCGCCGTGTTTCGAACCAAGACAGGCGAATGGACGCTTCAGGCCAAAGAGATTCGACTCCTTTGCAAGGCGCTCAGGCCACTGCCGGAAAAATTCCATGGATTAAGGGACCCTGAGAAGCGGTACCGTCAAAGATACCTTGACCTCATCATGAACCCGAACGTCAGGGAGATCTTTGTCAACAGGGCGCGAATCATTCAAGCCTTCCGGGATTTCCTGCTGGAGCGAGGGTTCCTGGAAGTGGAGACTCCTATGATGCAGCCCATTCCCGGAGGGGCTGAGGCCACCCCTTTCAAGACCTTTCACAATGCCCTGGGCATGGAGCTGTTTTTGCGGATTGCACCGGAGCTCTATCTGAAGCGATTGGTGATAGGCGGTCTTGACCGGGTTTTCGAAATAAACAGAAATTTCAGGAACGAAGGGGTTTCAACCCGGCACAACCCGGAATTTACTATGCTGGAATTCTATCTTGCTTATGCAACTCATGAAGATCTCATGACCCTGACCGAGGAGATGTTAACATTCGTAGCCAAGCAAGTCCTTGGAGCCCCGCATTTTACATACCAGGGCAACGAGATTGATATGGAAGGACGATGGCCGCGATTAACCCTGGCAGATGCGTTGAGCAAACTGGGCGGAGTTGATCCTTCTTTGTTCAATGATCGGAAGCGATTGCTCGATTTTGCCGAGTCCAAGGGGGTCCAGATTACAAAAGCACGGCGGCTGGGCAAGATCCTTAACAAACTATTCGATGTACTTGTGGAACCCAAGCTGATTGAGCCCACCTTTATCGTGGGCTATCCGGTGGAAATTTCACCCCTTGCCAGGAGGAGCGGTTCGAATGCGGGGGTGGCCGAGCGTTTTGAGCTCTTTATCGGAGGAAGTGAGATCGCTAACGGGTTTTCGGAACTGAATGATCCGGTTGACCAGAAAAGGCGATTTCTGGAACAGGTTGAAGATCGAGTGGAGGGTGATGAAGAGGCCTGCTACATGGATGAAGACTATGTGGCTGCCCTCGAATACGGCATGCCTCCAACAGCGGGTGAAGGTATTGGAATTGACCGATTTGTAATGTTGCTGACCGATGCGCCATCCATCCGGGAAGTGATCCTTTTTCCGCAGATGAGGTCTCCGGTCAGTAGTCAGTAGTCATTGGTCAGTGGTCATTGGTGTTGGCAACCGATGCAGGATGCTGGATGCCGGATGGGTGGCGCCGGATGCTTAAGGCCTGCTACTGCCAGGTATCTGGCATCAGTAACTCTTTGTTGGCTATTGGTGCTATTTCTGATATAATTAAAATTTAGTTCCGCTTCGCTCCGCAATTGGAATAATGGGCACGAAGTGTGATGTTTTCAAGCCGTCAGGCGCAACCTGTGCGCAATGTAGGAATACTGGGTTAAGAGGAATGAAAACAATTAACGAATAACGATTCATGAACATGTCTTTTGAATTCTTTGTCGGTCTTCGATACCTTCGGGCCAAACGCAAGCAGGCATTTATTTCGATCAACACCTTGATATCCGTTGCAGGGGTGATGCTGGGCGTGATGGCTATGGTGGTGGTGCTGGCGGTCATGACCGGCTTCGGCGCTGATATCAAGTCGAAGATACTGGGAATGAACGCCCATGTGCGGGTTATGAGCTTCGGCGGCAAGCTGCGGCAATACGAAGAGATTATAAAAAGGGTTGAGGCCGTTGATGGCGTGCAAGCTGCAGCCCCTTTCATTCACAGTCAAGTCATGCTTCGCTCCAGCTCATATGTTTCCGGGGCCGTCTTGAGAGGGATTGATCCTTTGCGGGCCGGACGTGTATTGGATCTGGAAAAGAACATGAAGGGCAGTTGGTTGCAAGCCTTGGAAGGGGTCGAAGAACCGCAGAATGAAAAACCCGCAGGCGCAGCAGTCCATCCCGGGATAATCATCGGCAAGGAGCTTGCCAGGATGTTGATGGCGAACCCTGGAGATGAGCTTTACGTGGTATCACCCTTTGGCGGAAGCCTCACACCGATCGGGGCTCGAGTGCCCTATATGAAGAAATTCAGGGTCATAGGCATCTTCGATTCAGGCATGTACGACTATGATGCGTCGTTTGCCTATATTTCTATTGAATCGGCGCAGCAACTGTTAAGGCGCGGTCATTCGGTCGACGGCATAGAGGCGAAGGTGGATGACATCTATCGTGTTGACAAGACCTCTGATGCCATCCTCGATGCCCTGGGGCACGGTTATTGGACTCAGGACTGGATGCAGATGAACAAGAATTTTTTTTCTGCCTTGAAACTGGAAAAGACCGTGATGTTTATTATCTTGGTGTTAATTATCTTAGTGGCCGCTTTCAACATCGTCAGCACGCTGATCATGATGGTTATGGATAAAACCAAAGATATTGCCATCCTCAAGTCGATGGGGGCAACGGCAAAGAGCATCATGAAAATCTTCATGTTGGATGGTCTTATCATAGGCGTGTCTGGGACCGTCCTTGGGTTGGCTGGAGGGGGCGTGCTCTGCTATTTGTTAAAGCGATACGAGTTTGTGAAGCTCCCGAGCGATGTCTACTATATTTCCACGCTTCCCGTGAGAGTCCAGGTGCTGGATGTGGCTCTTGTAGCCCTGTCGGCCATAGCCATCAGCTTTCTTGCTACCCTCTACCCTTCATATCAGGCGTCCAGATTGGACCCTGCCACAGCCATCAGGTATGAATAGCCTGCAACCGTTGGTAAGCGTCATAGACGTCCATAAATCCTTTATAACAAACGGCAACAAGGTGGACGTATTACAAGGTGTGTCCCTGGAAATACACCGGGGTGAGATGGTTGCCGTTGTGGGGGCCTCCGGGGTGGGCAAGTCGACCCTTCTGCACGTGCTGGGGACCTTGGAGCGCCCTGACAGTGGCCAGGTCCTTTATGAGGGGAAAAATGTTTTTGCGTACGATGACGAAAGATTGGCCTTTTTTCGCAATGAGACCATCGGCTTTGTGTTTCAATTTCACCACTTGCTGCCGGAATTTAATGCCTTGGAAAACACTATGATGCCTGTCTTGATCAAAGGGTTGAATCCGAAAGACGCCTCAGAACGAGCAGAGGCCATACTTGTGCGTGTGGGCTTGAAGGATCGCCTTAGACATAAGGCAGGGGAGCTGTCGGGAGGAGAACAGCAAAGGGTTGCCGTGGCCAGGTCTTTGGCATTGAAACCGTCCATCCTGCTGGCAGACGAGCCCACGGGCAACCTGGATGCCAAGACAGGTGAAACAATACATGATCTTTTGATCTCATTGAACCGCGACGAGGGTGTTACAGCCGTTGTCGTGACCCACAATATGAAATTGGCCGAAAGATTGTCCCGTCAGGTGACGCTAATAGATGGGAAGGTGGCGCCGGTGAATTAAGGTGAGTATGTTCAGGCGATGGTTGCCGAGTTTTCTAATCTTGTTGCTGTGTTCGAGCAGTGTTGCAGCCCGGGAGACTGTGCGAGTGCCTATTCTGCCTTTTGAGGCGCCCGCCCCTGAAGGACTGGATGCAGTTGCAGGCCGGATTCAGGACAGCCTGGATGCCAACATTGTGGAATCGTACACCTCCGAGCCTCCGGAGGCCCTTCATGTGGCAGTGGAGGGCGCAGGAGACCTGCCGGATTCTATTAGGCGGCCGGGGCAAGGCATCGTGATGAAGGTATTAAGGCGGGAGAAGGTGGCCGAGGTCGTCATCAAAGGGAACAGACGGATAGAGGCTGAGGCGATCAAGCGGATCATAAAGACCCAAAAGGGTGATATCTATTCGGAAAAACATATCCAGAATGACCTGAAATCAATTCATAAGATGGGCTATTTCGGCGACGTTCGTGCAGATGCCGAAAGCACGCCACAGGGGAAGGTGGTGACTTTTCGGGTTTCAGAAAATGAGACAATACGCAAGATCGGGATCAGGGGCCACAAGAGCTTTGATGATGAAAAGATCAAAGAGGTCCTTCGCACAAGGCCGGGTTCCATCCTGAACGTCAATACGCTTGTAGGTGACTTGAGAGAGGTTGAGAACCTTTACAAAGAAAAGGGGTATCATCATGTCAAGGTGACCCATGAGACAAAGTCTGTATCTGAGAATCGAGCTGATATTGATTTTGTCATTGAAGAGGGGGAAAGGGTCTTTATCAAGGCCATCTCTTTTGAGGGGAACAATTCTTATGATGATGACGCGTTGAAAGACCTGATGAAGACGGAGGGGAAGGGTTTCTTTTCGTGGCTTACTGCGTCAGGGGATTTGGACCGCGAGGTCTTGGACCAGGATATATCCAAGATAGCTGCCTACTATCATAATCACGGCTATATTCAAGCAAGAGTTGCCGAGCCACATTTCACTTATGACGGAAGGTGGATTCATATCGACATCAAGATAGAAGAGGGGCCACGGTTCAAGGTCGGCAAGGTTGACATTGAAGGAGATCTAATTCAGCCAAAAGAGGAATTGCTGGATAAAATGAAGATTAATAAGGAACAGTTTTACAATCGCGAGATTATACGAGAAGATATTTTGATCTTAGGGGACGTATATTCTGACGCTGGTTATGCTTACGCAGATATTTCGCCGCGCATTGATCAGGATCTCAAAGAATTCAAAGCTGATATCATCTATGTGATCAACAAGGGGCCGCTCGTTTATTTTGAAAAAATCATGATTTCCGGCAATACCAAGACCCGTGACAAGGTCATTCGCAGAGAACTCAAAGTGTACGAGCAGGAAGTCTTTTGCGGCAAGAGCCTAAGGAGGGGGGTGCGAAACCTTTACCGCCTTGATTTTTTTGAAGATATCAAGGTAAACACCTCAAAAGGGAGCGCCGATGACAGACTGATTCTAAGACTCGATGTGGCGGAAAAGCCCACCGGAGTATTCAGCTTCGGGGGTGGATACAGCTCTGTGGACGGCCTGTTTGCTATGGCTTCGATTTCACAGAGAAACCTGTTCGGACGTGGCCAAATCTTGGGACTTAACGCACACTTGGGCAAGATAAGCACGACCTACACATTCAGATTCACCGAACCCTGGCTTTTTGATATTCCCCTGACGGCAGGCTTTGATCTTTACAATACGACCAAGGACTATGATACCTATGACAAGGATAGCTCGGGGGGAACCATTCGGTTCGGATATCCGGTTTTCGACTACACCCGGCTGTCTTTGTCATATAACTATGACAAAGCGGACATCAAGGATATTGATACTGATAAGGCCACCGAGTCTATCAAGGAAATGGAGGGGGAAAACGTCGGCAATACGATAACAGCCGTGCTGCGCCGAGACTCAAGAGACCGCATTTTCAACCCCACAGAAGGCTCGGATAACAGCATCATGGTCAAGCACGCGGGTGCGCCCATGGGCGGAGATATTGGATTTACCAAGTATATTGCGAATTCCGGATGGTACACTCCCCTTTTCTGGAATACCGTCGGGGTGCTGCACGGCCGCGCAGGCTGCATAGTCGACGTTACCGATGGCAAGATGCCTGATTGGGAGCGTTTTTATCTGGGCGGCATGAACAGCGTACGTGGTTATGGCTGGCGGGATATCAGTGCCGAGGACCCTGAAGGCAATGAGATAGGCGGGGACAAGATGGTGCAGTTTAATCTGGAGTTTCTCTTTCCCATCGCAAGAGAATCAGGCCTTATGGGGGTCCTTTTCTACGATACGGGCAGCGTGTACGGCAAAGGGGAACATATGGACCTGGCGGAGCTGCGAAGCAGCGCAGGCTTTGGCTTTAGATGGTATTCTCCCATAGGCCCCATTCGTTTGGAGTATGGCTATATCCTGGATGATAAAGAAGACCGGCAAGGCGAAGGTGGCTTGGAGTTTACAATGGGGATGGCGTTCTGAGTCATTGGTCATTAGTCAATAGTCAGTAGTCATTGGTCATTGGGAAATACCAATAATCAGTGACCAGTGACCAATGACCAGTAACAAATGACCAGTGACCAATGACCAATGACCAACAAAAGGAGGTCCTTCATGAACATGCGCACAATATTCTTAACCTTGACCCTTTGTTTGTTTGCCGTCAGTGGAATTGCTTTTGGTGCGGAGGTCGCAAAGATAGGAGTCATCGACTTTCAGAGGATAATCGACACCTCCAATGCCGGCAAGCGGTCAGCGGTTGAGATTAAGAGTCAGGGGAAGAAGATGGAGCAGATCCTGAAAGGCAAAGAGGCCAAGGTTGAGGAGATAAAGAAGAGCCTGGAACAGAAAGTTTTAGTCATGAGCCGGGAGGCGCGCGAGGAAAAAGAGCGGAGCCTGCGGATCAAGACCAACGACTTAAGGTCACTCAGAAAACGGTACATGGACGTCTTGAAGGATCTGAATCTTAAGCTCTCCAATAGGATCAAGAAAGATGTTTTTGAGATCGTTGAAAGAATAGGAAAACAAGAAGGCTACTTGCTGATTCTTGAACGCCGTGTGGGTGGCGTTGTCTATGCGCCCAATGCCATTGACATCACGGACAAAGTGATACAAGCATATAATGCCTTGGATGCAAAACGTCCCAAGGGGCGCAAGTAGTCGGCAGGATCAAAGAGGAAGCAAGCAGATAAAAAATGGAACTGTCTGTCGGTGAGATTGCTGAACTTGTTCAGGGAGATGTCGTGGGAGACGGTGGTTTCATCATTCGGGGGGTTGCCCCATTTGATGAGGCCGGCCCGAATGATATAACGTTTGCAGCCGCTGCCGGCTACAAGAAACGGATTGATGAGACAAAGGCATGCGCGGTGATTGTCCCGTTAGATGTTCGTCAATCTAAAAAGATCCTTGTACGCGTTGAAAATCCGCATCTGGCCTTGGCAAAGGTCTCAACCTTGTTTCACGCTACTTTGCGGCCCGTGACCGGTATAAGTCAACAGGCATATGTGGGCAATAATTTCAAGTGCGGCAAAGAGGTTTCAATACATCCTGGCGTGTTCATTGGAGACGACGTAACGCTGGGCGACCGAGTTACTTTGCATCCAGGGGCAGTGGTCGGAAATGGTGTTGCAATGGGAAACGATGTCATCATATATCCCAATGTGACTATCTTTGAGAGCTGTCAGATCGGCAGCAGGGTGGTGATTCATGCTGGTTCCGTGATCGGCAGCGATGGCTTTGGCTTTGCAACCGACGGCGACAGGTATCATAAAATTCCACAGATCGGTATCGTTCGAATCGATGATGATGTTGAGATAGGTGCTTGCAATACCATTGATCGAGCCACTTTCGGGCAAACTTGGATCAAACGCCGCGTCAAGACGGATAATCTGATTCATATAGGTCATAATGTGGTGGTAGGCGAAGACACGGTGCTTGTAGCGCAGGTAGGAATATCAGGGAGTGTAACTATTGGGGACCATGTGATCTTTGCCGGACGGTCAGGGACATCACAGAATATCACCATCGGCAACCGGGTGACTGTTGGGCCGCAATCAGTGGCCTTCAAATCGATACCGGATGGTCAGATTGTCAGTGGTATCCCGGCCATACCCCACCGGCTTTGGTTGAAAATATCCAATATTGTTCCCAAGCTTCCGGATATGAAAAGAAAGTTGGCAGAGTTGGAGAGGCGAGTCAAGAAGCTGGAAAAGTCATAAAAAAACTCATTTGTGAAAGGAATTAGACGTGGAAACGCTATATGACATTCAAAAGATCATGGAGCTCTTGTACCACCGGTATCCATTTATTCTGGTCGATCGTATTATGGAAATAGCACCCAATGAACGGATTGTCGGGCTCAAGAATGTGACCATAAATGAGCCGTTTTTTCAGGGCCACTTTCCAGGCATGCCTGTTATGCCGGGCGTTCTGATTATTGAGGCCATAGCACAGGTTGGGGCCGTTCTCGCCTATGCCTCGCGTGCACCGGACGAGCGCGAAGTGCTGTTCTATTTTGCGGGAATCGACAAGGCGCGTTTTCGAAAACCTGTTTTTCCTGGAGACCAGCTCATCCTTGAGATAGTTTCGCTGAAAACGCGCACGGACATTTTTAAATTTTCCGGCAAGGCGACCGTAGATGGAACGCTGGTTGCAGAAACCGAAATCACGGCTGTGACAGGAGAAAAACTATGATACATCCCACTGCTGTGGTCGCCCCCAAGGCCGAGATCGATTCTAATGTCGAGATCGGACCATATGCCGTAATAGCCGGTGACGTTCAAATACATGCCGGCACCGTCATTGGCTCCCATGTTACAATAGAGCGGTATACTACCATAGGGCCTGATTGCAGGATATTCCAACACGCGGCCATAGGCGCTGAGCCCCAGGCGATAAAATTCGGAGGGGAAAAAACGTTTGTGAAGATAGGCCGCGGAACAACGATTCGAGAATTTGTGACAATTCACCGGGGAACCGCGTTCGGCGGTGGCGCCACCGAAGTTGGGGAAGAGAATTTATTGATGGCCTATACTCACATTGCACATGATTGCCTTACCGGCCGAAATGTGATCTTTGCCAATGCTGCCAGCCTCGGCGGCCACATCAAGGTGGGAGATTATGCAATCCTGGGTGCCCTTGTGGGTGTCCACCAATTTGTGCGGATCGGAGATTATGCCTTTATTGGAGGCATGAGCACGGTCACAAAGGACGTTCCGCCCTACTTGCTGGCCTCTGGCGCACCTCGCGCAAAACCATACGGGTTGAACATCGTGGGGTTGAAGCGGCATGGTTTTGCACCGGAGACGATTCTTGCCCTCAAAAAGGCATATCGTATCCTGTTTCGCCTGGGTCTGAGATTGAACGAAGCGATCAGAAGAATTGCCGCCGAAGTCGACCAGGCCTCAGAGGTTGTTGATTTCATAGAGTTTATCAAGTCATCTCAACGGGGGATAATTAGGTAGAATGGAACGAATCGGACTCATTGCCGGCAGCGGCCAGTTTCCCATTATTTTTTCAAAGGCGGCCCGGCAAAATGGGTTGCGGGTTTATGCAGTAGCCCATGTGGGGGAAACCGAGGCTCGCTTAGAGACCTTTGTGGATGAAATAAAGTGGATCAAGATTGGTCAGGTCAAAAAGCTCATTGCATTTTTTGGGCGGCATGGCGTCAGGGATGCAGTGATGGCAGGCGCCATAACCAAGACCAAGATGTTTTCAGATATTTGGCCGGACCTGAAAGCCCTGAAGGTTCTGGCCTCAATGGACCACACGCAGGATGATGGCCTGCTGCGCGCTTTTGCCGGGGAGTTGGAAGAAGAAGGGATCACCATACACGCTTCCACCTTTTTGCTCCCGAAACTCCTGGCGCAGAAAGGATGCTGGACAAGGCGCAAGCCGTCCGGATCCGAGGATGCCGATGTCCGTTTCGGATGGTACATAGTCAAGGAGATCGGAAGGCTTGATATCGGCCAGACCGTGGTGGTTCGCAACGGGTCAGTGATGGCGGTAGAGGCGATTGACGGCACTGATGCTACTATAAGGCGAGGAGGAAACCTCGGAAAAGAAAAAACGGTCGTTGTAAAGGCAAGCAAGCCTACCCAGGATATGCGATTTGACATGCCTGCCGTGGGTGTCAAAACGATTCAGACCATGCGCGATGTTGGGGTTTCGGTTTTGGCCGTTGAGGCTGGGAAGACGTTGGTCTTTGACAGGGAAGAGATGGTGGCGCTGGCGGATCAAAATGGGATTGCCATCGTGGCTTTGGAATAGTTAGGCACTTAACAATCTGAGAGCGCTATGAAACCAATACGTGTAGGAGTCGTGGGAGTCGGATATCTTGGAAAGTTTCATGCAGAGAAATATGCCGGCATGAAGGGAGTTAAGCTGGCTGGAGTGGTGGATGTTGTCCCGGAAAGGGCGGAAAGTGTTGCAAAACGGCTTGGGACGGAATCTTTTGCCGACTACAGGGATCTCATCGGTCAGGTGGATGCGGTAAGCGTTGTAGTGCCCACGCCCCTTCATTTTACCATTAGCCGCGTTTTCTTGGAAAATGATGTTGATGTCCTGATCGAAAAACCGATAACAGAGACACTTGAGGAAGCTGACGCCTTAATAAAGATTGCCGATTCCCGCGACCTGATCATCCAGGTGGGCCACCTGGAACGATTCAATCCTGCGGTCGTGGCCTTGATGCACGTGGTGGACCGTCCCTTGTTCATAGAGTCTCACCGCTTGAGTATTTTTAAGGGGCGTGGGACCGAAGTGGACGTGGTTTTGGATTTGATGATTCATGACATCGATATCATATTGAACTTTGTCAAGTCCGAACCTAAGAACATTCATGCAGTGGGTGTTCCTGTCATATCTCCTCGCGTGGACATCGCAAATGCGCGGTTGGTTTTCGAAAACGGTTGCGTCGCCAACGTGACCGCCAGCCGCATTTCCATGAAGAATATGCGAAAGATACGCATCTTTCAAAAAGATACTTATGTCGCCGTCGATTATGCAAGCAATGACATCACCGTCCTCCGAAAAGATGGCCGGGGGACGGAACTTCCTGTTCCTGGTATATCTATGGAGCAATCAACCTTTGAAAAGGCCGATTCTTTGGAAGCTGAACTTAGATCATTTGTTGAGTCGGTGCGGAATCGGCAGGCGCCGTTGGTCTCTGCGCGTGATGGGCGAAACGCTCTCCGGGTTGCCCATGGGATTATTGAGCAGATCGAGGCAACCAATGAACAGCTTCCCGGAAAGAGGGTGACATCATAGGTTTGGACCGGGAAGAGCGTTTCAAAGTTTTTTCTCTAAGAATTTGATGGGTTCGTCCTGCCGGACGGCAAAGCTATGGATAGAAATCGAAAAGTCATGATTATCGCCGGAGAAGCATCCGGCGATAATCATGGTGCGCGCCTGGTGAGGGGCATGCAGTCTTTGGAGCCGGGTCTCGATTTCTTCGGCATAGGCGGCAATGCCCTTCGACAAGCCGGGGTTCGCATAAGGGTTGATAATTCTCAAATAGCGGTCGTCGGTATTTCGGAGGCGTTTTCAAAGCTCGGGGTCCTTCTGGATGCACTCAGGGTTGCCAAGGAAGACCTGAAAAAAAACCGCCCCGGGCTTCTCATTGTGATCGATTTTCCCGACTTTAACCTGCGCGTTGCAACCCAAGCCAAGAAGCTGGGCATCCCGGTCATGTATTACATCAGTCCTCAGGTATGGGCGTGGCGCACCGGCAGGGTCAAAAAGATTAGGAAAGTAGTCGATCACATGGTTGTGATCTTTCCGTTCGAGGCGGCCTTTTACGAAAAGTGGCATGTCCCCGTAACCTTTGTGGGGCATCCCTTGCTGGACGGCATGACGTCCGGGAGATGCACGGAGAAAACCGAAAATATAGGAGGCAACGGCTTGCTGATCGGTCTTCTGCCCGGCAGCCGCAACGAGGAGGTTACACGCCTCCTGCCCACCATGTTACTGGTGGCGGAGATTCTGTCGGAACGTATCCCGGGCGCCCGTTTTGCCGTACCTGTGGCCTCTTCGGTGGACAGGGCCTTTGTTGAGACTATCGTTGAGGGCGCCGCTGCGAAGGTTTTTATCCTGTCAGACAGGCTGCAAGATATATTGGCTGAGGCTTCTTTGGTCATAACGGCCTCCGGCACCGTGACACTGGAGGCGGCCATAGCAGGCGCCCCTATGATCATCGTGTATAAGATGTCGCCTATCAGTTACTGGCTTGGGAGATGCCTGGTTCGCGTAAAACATATTGGCCTGGTCAACCTGGTGGCCGGGAAGGCTGTAGTGCCGGAGTTGATTCAGCGCGAAGCATCAGCCGAAAATATTGCCATCCATGCCTTGCAGATGCTTGGAGACGAGAACATGCTGGCCGAGATGCGAAAACAGCTGTGCCGCGTTGCACAGAGCCTGGGCGATCCAGGAGCCTCGGAGCAAGCTGCAAAGGTGGCCATCAGATTACTTTCAGGCAACCATAAATAACCCAACAAACGGAATGAATCCAACAAACCGGGTAGACCCCATACGGGTTAGATTCAAGTGGTGGCTGGTCGGCTGGCTTGGAAAGGACGGGGAGATCATGGCACAGATACTCAAACGCCATGGCCACGAGATTGTCAGGGGGTCCACCTCACGGCACGCCTATTGCAGTCCCTCCAAAAGCCGGTGGAGAGACTCAAGAGGTTTATCGTGCAATGCTCGAAGAGGAGATCAATCGGATCACAAGAGCTGTGGACCAGTGCTATGGTCACACAACGGACTGAAATTTCGAGAGTTCTGCGACATATTGAACTCATATGCCTTTTAGTGTAGTGGCAACCGTTTTATGCCATTTATTATGGAGTGTTGGCCCGCCCTGGCACGACGTCCGCGAAACAAGCGGTCGCCCTTGAAGACCAGGTCCGGGCCAGGGAGGACCGGGGTAGCAGGCAGTAAGATTGGGGCGAAGCCCCTTGGTTTCAATCTCTTCCTATTTTGTGGGTAGCATGGCTGCAAAAAAAGGCAGTAGCGCGGATCTGTCAAAGATATACCGGCGGATTTTGACGATTGTAAAATCACACTGGATTCGTCTGCTCGCGGCAATGTTTCTTATGATAGTAGTGGCATCTCTTACTTCAGCGACAGCCTATCTGGTAAAGCCCGTGCTGGACGAAATCTTTTTTAAAAAAGACCTGAAGATGTTAAAGCTCCTTCCCCTTGCCATCATGGTACTCTACCTGTTGAGAGGGGTTGCTTACTTTGGACAGGCATACTTGATGAATTATGTGGGGCACAGCATTATCAAGCGATTACGGGATGAGCTTTACAGCCACATTCAGATGTTGCCATTGTCCTTTTTCCATAAACATGATACCGGGACCCTTCTGGCTCGGATTATCAATGATGTCAATAGGCTTAAAGGGATGGTATCCGATGCTGTTACAGGGGTGCTAAAAGATTGCTTTACAGTCGTAGGCTTGCTGTTCGTTATCTTTTACCGCGACTGGAAGCTGGCCTTGATTGCAATCATTGTCTTTCCTGTGGCTGTAGTGCCTATTGTGAAATTCGGCAGGCGAGCGCGGCATTTGAGTACCCGATGCCAGGAAGCCATTGCCGATATGAGCTCCTTCCTCCACGAGACCTTTACCGGCACTGGAATCGTAAAGGCATTTGGAATGGAACAGCATGAAAACAGGCGTTTTTTTGAAAAAACCGTTCACTTGTTTAAGTACGAAATGAAGGCCGTAGCAGTCAAATCCATGTCCTCGCCCGTTATGGAATTGCTGGGTGGCATTGGTATTACCTTTATTATTTGGTACGGAGGATACAAGGTAATTATGGGGACATCGACACCCGGAACTTTTTTTTCTTTTATGGCAGCGCTCATCATGTTGTATCAGCCTGTCAAGAAGGTCAGTGCACTGAACAATGTCATCCAGGAAGGGCTGGCTGCGGCAGTTCGAATCTATGACATCCTCGATACTGAGTCGGATATTCTAGATCGTGAAAATGCCGTGGATCTCAAGCCGAGGCATCACCCAGTGGTTTTTCAAGAGGTCTCTTTCAAGTACCAGGACCAGATGGTGCTGAAAAATATCAAACTTGAGGTCAAAAGCAACGAAATCATTGCCTTGGTGGGCACGAGCGGCGGTGGTAAGACCACCTTGGTGAATTTGATTCCTCGCTTCTACGATGTAACCGAAGGGGCCATCTTCGTTGACGGACATGATATCCGGGATGTAACTATCAAATCACTTCGCGATCAGGTAGGCATTGTGACGCAGGATCCAATTCTTTTTAACGACACTATTCGAAGCAATATTGCTTATGGCAATCCTGATGCCTCGGAATCCGACATCATCGAAGCTGCCAAGGCCGCACATGCTTATGATTTCATCCAGAGTTTTCCCGACAACTTCGATACAGTGGTTGGCGAGCGCGGGGGCCGGCTTTCCGGAGGTGAGAGGCAGCGCATTTGCATTGCCCGCGCGCTTTTGAAAAATGCTCCCATCCTGATCCTGGACGAAGCCACCTCGTCACTGGATACAGAGTCGGAACTTGTGGTTCAGCAGGCCCTTGAAAACCTCATGAAGAGTCGAACGACCTTTGTGATCGCCCACAGGCTCTCAACTATCCGGAACGCCGACCGGATCATCGTCATCGTAGACGGCAGGATAGTGGAGCATGGGAAACACGAAGACCTACTCGCCTTGAACGGTGAATACTGCAAGCTTTACGAGATGCAGTTCGAAAACAACAAGGACGGTCACCACCTGAAAAGAATGCTCTGAGCGTGAGAAAACATCTACACCTAAATCCTTTGTTCAAAAGGCCATGTGGCAGTTCGTAAAAAAATTGGACATAGCTCTTTTCTATTTGATAAACAGGTCCGGGCAGAATGTATTTTTTGATGCTTTGATGCCGGTAGTCTCCGGCCTCAAGTATTTTTACATCCCATTTGGTCTGTTCTGGCTCTTTCTGATCACCAGGAAAGGCTTCAAGCCGCGCTCGTTGGCTCTAGGAATTGTTTTGCTGATTGGTTTTTCTGAATGGGTCAGCTATGATCTTCTCAAACCCTTTTTCGGCCGCCCGAGACCTTACGATGCATTGTCAGATGTGCGTTGTTATCATAATAGGACCGGAGACTGGAGCATCACGCGAGGATTGAAGGAGCCCGTCGTAGAACATTCTTATTCCTTGCCTTCCTGCCATGCTACCAACATATTTGCAGCCTCATTGCTGCTAAGCTATTACTACCGGAAGTGGTGGCCGTTCTTATACTTGGCGGCTGCAATGGTCGCCTATTCCAGGGTGTATCTGGGAGCCCATTACCCCGCGGATGTTTTATTTGGGGCAATGGTGGGAACGTTATGCGGGATCTCAGCAGTTTGGCTACTCAAGCTTGTAGGTAGATGTTTTAAAAAGAAGGGGGACCAATCCGGGCAAGATCTTTCCTCCTATCCAGAGTGACAAAAAATGCCGAGCAAGATGGGGTAACCCTTGTATAGTGAAAGTCGAGGATGCCGCAGGTCCAAGGGTGATGCAAATTCTCCGGCATCAAAGATAGTGAAAAATGGAAGGGTTGTTCGCATCTTTTACTATTCTTTGGGGAAGAATTTTCGAGGGAACAAACTTTAATATGACCAAACAGGTGACAGCTCTTCTGGAAGCGTTAAGGCCAAGGGAGTGGATAAAGAACACCTTTATCTTTGCGGGAGCCGTCTTTGGCGAAAGGCTGTTGATGACGGAAGTGTTGGCAACGTTGCTGGCCGGATTCATCCTCTTTTCCTTCGGTGCAAGCGCCGTATATCTTTTCAATGATTTGAGGGACGTTGAAAAAGACAAGCTCCACCCGCAAAAAGCCAACAGGCCGATTCCCTCTGGGCGTTTAAAGGGTGGGGTCGCTCTTTTTTTCGCCATAATAATCATGGTCACTGTAATCACACTTTCTCTACATCTCGGAAAAGGATTTGGTTTATGGGTACTAACCTATATACTTGTGAATATGCTCTATTCCGTGAAGCTCAAAGATGTTGTAATCATAGATGTTATGAGTATTGCTGCCGGTTTTGTGATAAGGGTGCTGGCGGGATGCAGCCTCGCCGGGGTTACTCCGTCCGACTGGTTGATCATATGCACCATCACCATTTCTCTTTTCCTGGGGTTTTGCAAGAGGAGGCAGGAACTGTTGTTGGTAGCAAGCAGCGGAAAAACCACCAGGCAAGTTCTGGAAGATTATAGCATCAGGTTTTTGGACCAGATGATCGCCATAGTGACGGCGGCAACCCTTATCTCTTATATCCTTTATACCCTGGCCCAGGAGACTGTCGCCAAGTTTGGGACCAGGAAGCTGATATTTACATCGGTTTTTGTGCTTTACGGCATTTTTCGTTATCTATACATTATTTATCAAAAGGGCCACAGTGGCAATCCAACAGACACCTTTTTTTCAGACCCTCCTTTTTTGATAAATTGCCTCATATGGGGGGTCACAGTCCTTGTTATCGTTTATGGGAGATAATCTTGAGATCAAAAGTAGCTGTCATAAAGACCAGGCCTGAAACTGTCTTTGAAGACGTTGAAAGATTAATGGAAATGGCGGGGTACCGGAGTTGTCTTGATCCAAACACGACCACTATACTAAAGGACAATATCTCGTGGCATTTTCCTTTCTTGAGCGCCAATACCACGCCGTGGCAACTGGAGGGGACGATATTGGCCCTAAGAAAGGGCGGTTTTAGCGATCTGGCAGCCGTTCACAATAACACCGTAGTGACAGATCCGGTAAAGGGAGGCAAGCTAAACAAGCTTGATTTCATATATAGAAAATATTCAGTTCGGGAAAGGTATAATTTCAAGCCAGATGACATCAAGTGGGTAGAATACAAGCCAAAAAGTAAAATGCTCGCACTCGACAAGATATATCCCGAAGGAATACGCATCCCGGAATACTTTATGAAAAAAAATATCGTCCATCTCCCAACAGTCAAATGCCACATTTATACAACAACCACCGGCGCGATGAAAAATGCTTTTGGCGGCCTGCTCAATACCAGGAGGCATTATACCCATACCGTGATTCATGAGACTTTGGTTGATCTTCTAGCTATACAAAAAGAAATTCACGCCGGGATATTCACGGTAATGGACGGCACCCTGATAGGAAGTGGGCCTGGCCCCAGAACCATGATCCCGATAGAAAAGGATTATATGCTGGCCGGCACTGACAGCGTGGCCATCGACGCCGTTTCAGCGAAGCTCATGGGCTTTGATCCCCTGTCCATAAGATATATCCGACTGGCTCATGAGCAGGGCCTCGGCAAGGGCGTGCCCGAAGAGATTGAAGTAGTCGGTGAAGACGTAAGCGGGGAGAATATGAGATGCTGCGTGGGTCATAACTTTGCCAGCAGGTTTGGGCGGGCCTTGTGGTTCGGTCCGCTCAAGAGGGCGCAAAAGCTGTTTTTTCGCACCCCCCTGGTTTATGCCTTTGTGATAGCCTCTTTTATCTATCATGATTATGTGTGGTGGCGGTTTGTGGGAAAAAGGATTCAAGAGACTATCAGGTTTAACTCCAAATGGGGGGACTTCTTTCACCGGTATCCAGATAGGATTGAGAATGACCGCAATTTTTCGGGCACGCAGCCGGCTAATCCGCCTCGCATAAGACCATCAGGTTCATGAGAATTGTTGGCAAATACATTGTCACAGAAATAATACACTCCTTCTCCCTGGCTCTCATAATTGTCACCTTCACAATGCTTTCAGGCAACATTCTTGAATTGACGAGCTTTGTAATGGTAAAGGGGATTGGTGTTTGGGACATAATCAAGCTGTTTTTTCTCGTGATGCCGTTTTTTGTGACTACTGCCATTCCAATTGCTCTTTTTTTTTCCGTTATAGTTACTTTCGGCAAGCTTTCCGTTAATAACGAAATATTGGCATTGAAGGCAGCCGGCATAGGCATCATGCCTATGATACGCCCTGTATTGGCGGTTTGTGCTGTAATATATATTATCACCAATTTGTTAATGATTTACGTATTGCCGTGGACAAATCATGCTTCCCGCGAGACATTGCTGAAGATTGCACGAAAGGGTATAATTGCCATTCAAAGAGAAAAGACTTTTAGCCGCCTGTCTGATGATATTCTAATCTATGTGAATACGAACTCACCGAGTGACCAGAACATGAAAGGCATATTCATTTACAACACGATCGACAAAGACTTGCCCTACGTCATTACAGCTAAAGAGGGAACCGTTTTTGTGAGAGAAGATGACGGCAGACCTGTGTTCAATCTCAAGAACGGAACTGTGCAATACAAAGATGAGCGGGATATGCAACTTGATTTCATCCACTTCTTATATTATGATTTCGTTGCGGCTGCACTGCCGGAGTCATCTGTTTCCGGTTTTGGTCTCGTCAAAAAGGAGTATTATCTGGATGAGTTATTGGAAAAGATACGGGAGTTGAGTCATAGCAGACGTGATCAACTGGAGTACCTTTACATCCTCCACCGCAAGTTTTCACTTCCGGTTGGCTGCATTTTCATGGGAATCATTGGAATGTTTGTGGGTTTAAGGACAAAAGCCAGCAGGAGTTTCGCCGGGGTGGTGTGGGGGACTTTGTTCATAATGCTTTATTATTTGCTAATGCTTTCAGGAGAGAGGTTGATTCGCCGGGAAATGGTTGGTCCTTTGCTGGGAGCATGGTTGCCAAATATTGTCTTTATGGCAATAGTTCCGATTGCCGGACGGCTTAATACCAGGCTGTAGCATGCGCTGCACTGCTTGAAAGCAGCATTCGCAGATTTCGGTGACAGGTGAAAACACTAACCTCTTATATTCTAAAAAGATTCATGGCGATATTTGCCATTGTCATGCTTGCCTTGGCGACTATTTACATTGTCGTCGTTTTGATTGGTGAGATGCACACCTTTTTATCAAACGATGCACCTGTCTTTTTGATTCTTTTGTTCTTTGTATACAAGTTGCCGCTCATTATCTATCACGTTATGCCCATGACTATTCTCATTTCAGCTTTTGTTGCCTATGATTCGTTTTCAAAAACAAACGAGCTTATTGCAATGAGAGCGGCAGGTATCAGTTCGAAAAGGACCTGCCTTCCTGTATTGTCTATGGGAGCGCTTCTTAGCGCGGTCATGTTCTTGTTGAGTGAATTTATGGTGCCCGATTCCATCAAAAATAGTACTTATGTGATGCAGGTATTAATAAAGGGTAAAAAAACCACGAGCTCTTTTCAGTTGGACCAGACGTGGTTCAAGAGCGGAAGAAATATATACGGCATAAAGGCATTTGATCCAAAGACGAGGCTTTTGCAAGGAGTTATTATACTGACATTTGACAGGGAGTTTAATCTTGTGCAGAGGGTAGATAGCCTTTCTGCAGTATGGAAAGATAGCAGATGGGTGCTTGAGAAGGCGTTCGCAAGCAAATTTCGAAATGGACAAGTAATAGAGACAAAGAAGGTTCAAAACATGACATTTGAAGTGCCTGAAACCCCCGAGGATTTTCTTAAGGTAAAAGACATCGGGGAAGAACTCACTTTTGCTGAACTGCGGAGATTTACGACAAAGCTCACTTCCCAAGGCTATGACGCTTCACGTTACCTGGTAGACATGCATGCAAAAATAGCATTCCCCCTGATATGCTTTATCATGACAATGATAGCCGTTCCACTGGGGATAAGGATGCGGATGGCAAGAGCGAGGGCAGTGGGCATCGGACTCGGCGTGCTGATCGCATTAAGTTATTGGGGTTATTGGGTTGTGAATGCATTTTCTATGTCGCTTGGATACCTCTTAATCCTTCCATCCGTTGTTGCAGCCTGGTTTGCGAGCATACTGTTTTTTCTTATCGGCGGATTATTAATGTCAAAGGTAGAGCAGTGAAGATTAGAGTTCCGTGTAGATGTGGTTTGAGCTCCTTTTGCTGTTTTGCTATCATGTTATGGGCGTTTTTATATCTTGTCTATGTATTGTAATTGCTGCTTGAAAGGTGACTATTGGAATTGAAGACAAATTTGCTGATCTCGAGCTCCATTTTTTCATTGACGGTCTTTGTGCTCTTTTTCTTTGATGCCCAGATCGGGATATTTGTGAGAAAACTCACGCCGGATGGTTTAGATTACTTATTTGAATTCTTTTCCAATTTTGGACTATATCTTTTTTACCTTATTTTCGCAGGCCTGCTTATCTATGCCCTTTTTAGAAAAAACAGTGAATTGAAAAGTGCATGCATGACATATTTTAAGGCACAACTGATTTTTTCTTTCGCAGTTGTGAGGTCCATGAAGATATTGTTCGGCCGTACAAGGCCGGAATACGGAACAGAATTCAGATTTTTTTCCGTCGACAACCAGTACAACTCGTTTCCGTCAGGACATTCGGCGGATGCCTTTGTGTCAGGTGTATTTTTGTTCTATTTGCTGAGACATTCAAGATATCGTGTCGTACCTCTTTTCTACGCCCTTTTTATGGCATTGCTAAGAATAATGGTTAATGCCCACCACCCATCGGATGTCATTGCCGGAATGGGTATAGGTATATTGGGGGCCTATTTCATGTTATCAAAAGAGCGGTGGAAAGGACTCTGAAAATTTTCGAAGGACTTTTGAAAACGTGAGCTTGCTTGGAAAAAAGATCGAAACCGTCATGATCCACGGAAGCGAGGCCAGACTGACGTCGTTTTTCGAAACCTTTCTGTACCTCATTTCGCTGATGTATGCCGGCGTTGTAAGCCTAAGGGCTCTTTTGTACGAGAAAGGATTTTTGAAATCGAGAAGACTCTCTTGCACGGTCATATCGATAGGGAATATAACGGTTGGCGGTACGGGAAAAACGCCGCTAACAATCTATGTGGCGGGTTTGCTGAAGCACCTTGGCTACAAGGTGGCGGTAGTCAGTAGGGGCTATCGAGGGGGTAAAGAACGATCCGGGGGAATTGTGAGCGACGGGGAAAAAATACGCATGAGCCCTGAGGCAGCAGGCGATGAGCCGTATCTCATGGCACTTAGGCTTGAAGGCGTGCCGGTACTGGTAGGCAGACATCGGTTTGAAATCGGCATGCTGGCACTCCGGGAATTCGCCCCGGACATACTGGTGCTGGATGACGCATTTCAGCAGTTACAACTAAATCGCGATTTGGATATTGTGCTTTTGGATGCCGCTCGCCCTTTTGGCAACAGCCATCTTATCCCAAGAGGGATACTCAGAGAACCGTTAAGCGGATTAATTCGTGGCGATGCATTTACTCTCAGTCGATCCGATCCGGATGCGGTTATGTTGTTCTCATGCCTTCCGGTAATCCGAAAATTGGTAAAGGGGAAGCCTATTTTTCGATGCACGCACGTGCCAGCCGGGCTGTTTTTTGCCGGGCAAAATGAACCACTTGATTTGGCTAGCGTAAAGGGACGAAGGCTTTTCATATTTTCCGGCATTGCCAGAAATGATAGCTTTCGCGAAACCGTTTCCAAGCTTGGAGGACATATTGCAGGATTCCTTGAATTTCCAGACCATCATCGGTATTCTCGTTATGATCTGAGGCTTATTTGGGAAAAGGCCGGAGCTTCAAACGTTGATAACATCATCACCACGGAAAAAGATTACGTCAATATTTGCACAGATATTCCACCAGCGCCGCTGCTATTGGTGCTGGCAATTTCCATCTCGTTTGGTCATGACGAGGAGGCTTTTATAAGCTATTTAAAGGACAAAGTTGCTGGATGAGGGTTATTGAAGCTGCTTGCAGCAATCGGCGTGGAATGCGCTCGCTTTTGCAGTTCATAAGAGATACAGAGGATTTCCTTTTGGCTATTCTGTATTTAGAATAAACCATCGGTTTTGAATCTGCAGCATTTCAAAGGAGGGCGACTTGAAGGCTTTCGTGACCGGGGCAGCCGGGTTTGTCGGATCCCATTTGTGTGAATATCTGATTGAAAGGGGATTGAAAGTCGTCGGTATCGATAGTTTTATGGATTACTATTCCAGGGCCGTAAAGGAAGCAAATATTGCTGCCTTGAAAAAGAATCAGAATTTTAGATTTATCGGCAAAAGTCTTCTTGACGTCGACTTGGCAAAACTCTTGGACGGGGTCGATGTCGTCTTTCATCAAGCGGCACAGGCCGGCGTGCGAGCAAGTTGGGGTAACAACTTCAAAATTTACTCTGATAACAATATTCTTGCCACCCAGATGCTGCTTGAGGCATGCAGAGAAAGTCCTGTCAAGAATTTCGTTTATGCCTCCTCGTCTTCAGTCTACGGAGACACCAAAGATCTTCCCACGAAGGAATCTTCTCTGCCGTGTCCGGTTTCCCCCTACGGTGTTTCAAAGTTGGCTGCCGAACACCTGTGCTCTCTTTACTGCAAAAACTTTGGGACACCAACGGTTTCACTTCGATACTTCACGGTTTACGGGCCTCGGCAGCGGCCGGATATGGCCTTTCACCGCTTCTTTAGATGGGCGCTGGAGGATAAACCTCTTGAGATCTACGGGGACGGTAAGCAGAGCAGGGACTTCACCCACGTTAAGGATATTGTGGAAGCAAACTGGCTGGCTTTCAGAAAAGCCGCGCCGGGAGAAGTGTTCAATATCGGTGGAGGCTCACGCGTTACTTTAAATGAGGTGATAGAGATCATAGAAGAGATAGTTGGCCGTGAGCTTAAAATACGGTACCGGGGCGTACAAAAGGGTGATGTGCGGCATACTATGGCTGACATGACCAAGGCGGAAGGAAAACTGGGATATAGGCCGAAGGTGTCGCTTGAGAATGGTCTGCGTACGGAGTATGAGTGGATAAAGAACTCAGCCAAATAGTCGAATAGTGGAAGGCCTTGCTTTGAGCTTTCAACTTTGAGCTTGTCCGGATTAAGAAAGGGGGTATAACCATGACGATCAGCCAGGAGTTGCTGGACATCTTGGCCTGCCCAAAGTGTAAAGGCGACATTTATTTGAACGAGACAAATGACGGGCTCATCTGTGATAGGTGCAGGCTCCTTTATGAAATCAAGGATGACATCCCCATAATGCTCATTGACGAGGCAAAGCCGATAGAAGGCTGAAAAGAGCCGCAGACCGTGGCCCGAACAGGGGCGCTGGATTGCCAAAGCTTGAGACAAAGTGAAAGAATCATCCGATCACGGGATGAGCCCTACATCCATATTCAGATATTGCCATTGTCTTTTTCCCATAAACACGATACCGGGACTCTGTGCGACCTATTAGTCGCATTGGTCAATAACGATGTGATAGAATTTTCGATCGCAAGTCTTCAGTTTTGATACACCGGCCTATGAGAAAGCTGTCCATTATCATTCCCGCATACAACGAACAGGATAGAATTGTGGGGACCCTCGCAAACACATTGAACTATCTTAAGTGTCAGAATTTTGATAGTGAGGTCATTGTAGTCAGTGACGGCAGCGAAGATCACACCAAAGATGTTGTTCTTAAATTTAGGGGGAACAAAAAAATTTCGGTCCGGGTCCTTGAATATCATCCTAATCGCGGAAAAGGCTTTGCAGTCCGTTACGGCATTTTGAGAGCAGGCGGGGATTTGCTCCTGTTCATGGATGCTGATTACTCGGTTCCAATTGAAGAAATCGAAAAAGGTATAGTCTTGATCGATGATGGTTATGACATAGCCATGGGATCACGCACAGCTTCAGAATCAACATTAACTTGCCATCAAAGCCGTATCCGAGAATTGTCGGCCAGGTGTTATACTTTCATTCAAAATTGCTATCTCGGGATCAATTACAACGATACCCAGTGTGGGTTCAAGCTTTTCAAAATTCAGGCTGCGAAGGAATTATTCGGGAAACAAAAACTCGATAGTGTTATTTTTGACGCGGAAATTCTATGGCTTGCAAAGCAGAGTGGCTACAAGGTTGCGGAATTCCCTGTGCAATGGACGCATGCTCCTGATTCTCGTATAAGGTATGATAATTTAGGGAAGTGTATATTCGTGTTTCAGGAATTGTTCAAGATAAGAAAGATTCATGGAAAAGCAGGTTAAGAAAAGCAATTCAATTTCGTCCTTTCGTGATTATCTTCTAGATTTTCTGCCGGAAGAACACCGACTTCATAACTAGGAACCAATAAGCACAGGTACCGGTTCGATTTTTGAGTTCCTTAATTGACTGAAGTGGTTTTTCTTGCGTCAAATTCCTCGGGTGGCGCCCACCTGAGCCCTCCACGGAAGCCATAGGCGCGATACAGATAAAAGGTTTTGACAAGTTCGTTGGTTGTACCACGTTGTTTTGAAAAAACGGTCTGACGAAATACCTGCAGCTTGACCGGGGGATCAACTCGGTCAAACACTTGGTTGAGTTGCTTCTTGTGGCTACGGGTTACGCCGATCGCATCCCATCCCAGAAGATCTTCATCCTTCCACCAATAGTCATAGACGTTGGGTCGCGCCCATCGGTTTATGGAAACCGTTTGTGGTTGCCCCGGAACATAAAAAGCCAGTTCGCTGGAAATTTGATAGCGGAATCCGAAGAGAAATGTCTTGTCCGGATTCGGCATTTGGAGCACCATTTGACGTGCCTTTTCTCCGAGTTCCTGCCACCCTGCCATTTCCATTGCCGTTCGATCCATCTTTGCCGGGATAGGCAGGACCGGCCATAAGGTATGGAGCAAGACAAGTGCGGTAATCCCATAAGATGTCCCCACAGTCCATGGCCACAGCCTCAATGCCGGATGTCGTTTCTTGACGTATGAGTTGGCTCGGGATGGTATCTCAGTGGATGCCCCTTGCGTTCCAACTTTTGGTTGCCCTTTTCCTGCGAAAAAAGCGGCCATGAGCACAGAGGCTGTAGAGTACGCTGCTCCAGGCCAATTTCCATATACACGCGTATGAAGACTAAGCAGGGCAAATCCGGCGAACATTGGAAATGAATTCCAGAAGAGAAAAGGGTAAATCCAGTGGTCCCTTTCATACCGCTTTTTGACGACAAGCGCCCATGCGGCCAGAATGAGCAGAAAGACAATGGGGGATAAGAGGCCGGCCTGTGAAGCCAGATAATCCCCGAGATAGTTTAGATGGAGTGCGAATTCCTCATTTGCTCCTCCGAGGTGGGCAACATGGCGGACAGAGCTCCAGTTGTGCCGGGCGTTCCAAAAAATTACCGGGGCGAACATGGCCGAGCCCAACAGGCCGGCGACATAGGGACGGATGCCGGCCAGTCTTTTCCTGTGCGTTGGAGAAAATACGCCGTAAGCAAGGGCGCCTGGAAGGAATATGACCATGGTATACTTGCTCAACATGCCGAAACCAAAGCAGGCTCCGGTGATCAACCATTGCAACCGGTTGTTGCTCTCATAGGCCCGGGCCAGGTGGTAGGTGGCAGCGGCCCATGCAGCGGCCTGAAGACCGTCCGGGGTTGCAAGGAGACCTCCTACGTTGAATTCCAATATTCCCTGGGTAATTATTGCTGTGCTCAAGGCGGTCCGGGGTCCGATCCAGCGCTTTGAAATCAAAACCAGATAGGCCAAGGTTACTGCCATTGCAATGACCGAAGGAAGGCGGACGGCAAACTCGGTATGTCCAAAGATCATGGTTGAAAGTTTGATGGCCCATGCGATCATTGGGGCCTGATCATAGTATCCCCACGACAGATGCCTGCTCCATTGCCAGTAGTTGGTCTCATCAGGGACCAACGGAAAGGTGGTGGTGTATATCAGGCGAAAAAGAGTCCACCCTATGAGCCATATCCAGGCGGCCCTTATGTAAAATCGATCACTCTTTGAAGTCACGGTGACAAACTAGTGCCGTGACAACGGCATGTCAAGGCAAAAGCCGAATGTGTCCATGATCGAATGGCCTGCAGTTTATACAACCTACGAATAAACAGGTTTCCACCCAAAAAGCCCGGGAGAAAGGCCAACTCGAATGCTCTATTGACTTAACTGTGGAATCGATATAATAGTGCTATTTTTGCGCAAACCCTTGGTTTGGGACACGGAACGGATGGAAAGACATTACAAAAAAATCTTTGTAGCAACCGTAATAATCAAGCTGATACTCGCCTATTTTATCCCCATAACCTCGGACGAGGCCTACTTTCTCACCTGGGGCGAAAACCTCGACGTAAACTACTACGACCATCCCCCCATGGTCGGATGGATTGTCTACCTCTTCTCCCTGCTAGGCAACCACATATCCTTCTCCAGGCTCTTTCCAATTATCTGCGGCATTATAGTCGCCATCGCCATATACCTGATCGTAAGAGATGTTTTCAAAGACGAGACCAAGGCCAGATTGATAGCCTTGATATACCTCGCCGCTCCCTTGAATATCCTCTTTGTCCTGATTAGCACCGACACCCCTCTTTTCCTTTTCGTTTTCCTGTCTGGTGTGTTCTTCTATTACGGCATAAACCTGAAAAACAGTGTTTCGCTCCTGGTGTCCGGCATATTTCTTGGCCTGGCTCTCTTGAGTAAGTACTTCGCAGGTCTTCTGCTGATAGCCTTCGCGTGCTACCTGATTCTTAGACGGAACAGGGATGCGATCAAGAACGGCTTGATATTAGTTTCCGGGGCCGCGCCCTTCGTCCTGCTGCACTTCTACTGGAGTTACAACAACTGCTGGACAAATCTTATGTTTAATGTTTTCAGCAGAAATAAGAGCCAGTCATTAGGGCTGGGCACCTTTTTCAGTTTTCTCGGGTTCCAAGTATACCTTGCCACACCATGGCTGTTATATTATCTGGCAAAGAATACAAAAAGGATAAAAGCGGGTATCAGAAGAGATAACAATCTCTTTTTTCATCTATCATTCATCCCGATTTGCATACTCGGAATTCTTTCCTTTTTTGACGCCAGTTTGCACTGGAGCATTTCTTTCTACCCGTTCCTCTTTTTACTCCTTGTTTATCTCGAAGGAGCGCATCTGTTAAAAATAATAAAATATTCCGCCATATTCAGTTTGATTCACGTCATCATCATTGTCGCGGCTCTATCGCTACCCGTTGAAACATTCAAAAAGCACGAATATTATCGCGATATTGTCATGGGGTTTTACGGAGATGAGATATATGAAAACTTAAAGAAACATAACAGTAAATATGTGCTTGGAACACCCGGCTACACCACAGCCGCGCTTATGACCTATCACAGCGATCAGCGGTTCATCGTCTTTATGGACTATGACAGAAACGGCAGGAACGATGACAAGGTAACGGATTTCAGGAGCTTGGACGGCAGGAATATTCTGATATTGTCTACATTAAAGGTAAAAGAAAGACAACACGGGGAGTACAAAGACTATTTTGAGAGGGTTGCAGTCGATACGATTAATGTTAGGGGATATGATTATACCATTGTCTTAGGTGAAGGATTTAAATACGAAAAGTACAGGAATGGGTATCTGACAAAAATTTTGCAGGATTGTTATGATATTCCCAAGTTACTGCCGGTTGGGGATTGCTTTTTTTGCGATAGATATTTTCCCGAGCAAGACTGAAATAATCTGAGCTTGCGCGGACGAGAAGAACCCCTGACCGTCGAGGGGAAATGGCAATATGGCCGGACTTTCCCTCACTTTGGCTTGTAGATAGTATGAACATTGTTGAGAAATGGAACAAGCTGGAACACGCGGGTTGGCGGCGTCAGGCTGCCGTGTTGGTGCTGATGGGCACCCTTTTTCTCTTTTGCGGGTTGGGCAACGGAAAGCTGTGGGACCGGGATGAAACCACATATGCTGAAGTGGTCCGAGAGATGATACACAGCGGTGATTGGGTGATACCCAGGTACGATGGCAAATTGTTTGCCCACAAACCGGTCTTTTCCTATTGGGCCATGATTGCCGGGGTGCGCCTGTTCGGAATGAACGAATTCGGAATACGTTTTTTTTCAGCGGTGAGCGGGGTGGCATGCGTACTGGTCGTGTTTGCCATGGGCTACCGCATGCGTGGCGCCGAAACCGGGTTCTTGGCGGGTGTGATTCTCATTTCCAGCCTTCTGTTTCTCGTAATCTGCCGCTCGGCCATTATGGATGCCCACCTGACATTATTCGTTACCTGTGCGCTATGGGGATTCTGGGAAGCCGTCCGCAATCCTCACGGCTCCCTGCGGTGGATGCTTTTTTGCGGGGCTGCCACGGGCATGGCGGTTCTCACCAAAGGCCCACTGGGCTTGCTGCTGGTTGGGGCAACGGGGTTTTTCACCCTGATATGGAGTGGCAAGTTCCGGCTGCTCCCCAGGCTGCATCCGGTAGCCGCATTTGCAATTTTTTTCCTGGTGGCCTCTTTATGGTACATGGCAGTTACCTGGAAGACAGGCTGGGCCTTTTTGCTGGAGTTTATCATCACAGAGAATCTCAACAGGGCCTTTCAACCTAGCGAGGGGCACGGAGGCCCCATATGGTATTACTTGCCGGTGTTGCTGTTGGCAACTCTGCCGTGGAGCTTTTTTGTGCCCTGGGCCGTACGATCTCTCTGGAAACGAGGGGGGTTAGAAAAGCCATTTCTGTTAAGCTGGGCGCTGATTCCGCTCCTGTTTTTCTCGCTTGTCCGGACGAAACTGCCGCATTACATACTTCCGATCTTGCCTGCCCTGGCCCTTATCACGGCCCAGGCGTTGGCCTGCGCCGAGGAGGATAAAGAGAGTGCTCCA
>JABXJW010000133.1 GCA_013375395.1 Desulfobacterales bacterium | reverse complement strand
TCCATGCGCGAGGCAAAAACCCAGGCCTCGAAAACCTCCTATATTTTCAATAAGTTGTAGAAATTCCGAGACGTTCAGTTAGTTATGTCCCCATCTCCAGTGAAAGATAGGGAGTAAATGAGAGGAATTGCCGAACGCGCGCTACCTGTCGAGGACTCTTCTGATACTTTGAGACAGTTGCTCAATCGTAAAGGGCTTCTGAATAAAGGCGTCACAGCCGCGTGCCAATATCTGGCTTGCTTCGCCGTTTACACTGTATCCGCTTGAAAGAAGAACCTTTATATCGGAATTGATCACCTTCATTCTATCATAGGCATCACCGCCCCCCATGTCCGGCATGATCATGTCAAGGATTACCAGGTCAATCTGGTCTTTGTTCTTTTTATAGACTTCCACTGCTTCTTTGCCGCTTCTGGCCAGCATAACCTTATAGCCCATCTCCAGCAAAACCTCCCGGCTGACATCAATGACCATATCCTCATCATCCACGAGGAGAACAGTCTCTGTCCCCCTTAACACGTTGCCGTGCGACTCTTCTTCTTTTTCAACCTTCCTTTCCGATGCCGGCAGGTAAATGTTAAAGGTGCTGCCTTTATCCTTTTTGCTCTGCACGTTGATAATGCCGCCATGATTCTTGATGATCCCATAAGCAGAAGCAAGACCAAGGCCTGACCCCCGGCGCATTTCTTTGGTGGTAAAGAATGGCTCGAATATCCTTTTCTGGGTGTCCTCATCCATACCAAGGCCTGTGTCCGTTACGGATATATTCACATAATTGCCGGCCATTAGGCCAAAGGGCATGACATCCTTTTCGCGGAGCACCACATTTTCCGTCTTAAGATATAGGGCCCCTCTTTCGGGCATTGCATGCCAGGCATTGACATAAAGGTTTAACAGTACCTGTCCTATCTGCCCTCGGTCTACTTCTACCGCCCAGAGTCCTTGCTGATAACCTTTATGAATTTTTATCTCTTTTCTAGTGCGGCCGAACATCTCGGAACTCCTCTCGACAAGATCGTTTAAGTCCGTCGGCTTGACCTCGTATTTGCCTCCCCTGGCAAAGCCCAAGAGTTGTCTGGCAAGGCTTGCTCCGCTTTTGACCACATCTTCTATCCCGTTGAGATGTTCAAAATGGGGATGGTCGCAATCGATATCCAGGAACATCAAAGAAATACGACCCTGGATACCCATGAGCAGATTGTTAAAGTCATGTGCAATGCCGCCTGCCATCGTTCCGATGGCCTCCATCTTCCGAGCTTGGATGAGCTGGGATTCCAATTTGCATTGTTCGGTGATGTCTCTGAATAGCCCCACGATCCCGATCACCTTGCCCTGTGAATCAAGGTTGGGAGCGCCGCTCATGCTGAAAATCCTGTCGGATCCGTCTTTGTGCATGAGAGTACAGGAGGCATCTGTGATCGTCTCCCGCCCTTCTTTCACCAGCTTAAAAAGACTGAGGCAATGCGAGGCCTCTTCTTTTCGGCAAAAGCCTACGAAGTATTTCCCTATGACTTCCTCTCTTTTGTGCCCCAAAACCCTTTCCCATGCAGGATTAACATAAGTCAAAGATCCATCCAGGCCCAAGGTGTAAATAATATCAGGGGCGTTCTCACTCAGAGATCTAAGGCGCTCTTCACTTTCGCGCAGCGCATCTTCAGCCCTCTTACGGGCGCTTATGTCCCTGGCTACTCCGTAGATTCCTACAAACTTTTTATCATCACCGCCACCGGCATTATCATACATCGCAACGGACTTTAGTTCCACGATCAGGTTGGCCTTATTCGAATTGTCGGGAGGCTTTAGCCTTAGCTCCACGCTCCTGGAGACGTGTCCGTTCTTTATCTCGGCGTAATGATTCTTGGCTTTGTCTATGTCGTCTTCAAGAACAATAAATGTATAGTCTTTTCCGAGCAACTCGCCGGTTTTGTAACCGAGAAGAGACTCGACAGTGCCGCCCACGAATGTGAATTTGCCTTCCAGCTCAAGGGTATATATTAAGTCAGGAGAGTTATTAACCAGATATTGGTATCGCCTTTCCGACAGCTTCAATTTTCCGTTGACAATATCATATTCCTTCTTCAACTTTTTCTGGTCCAAGGCATTTTTCACTCTCTTTAGCAATTCCTCAAACTCAAAAGGCTTTTTGAGGTAATCGTAGGCGCCTCTCCTCAAAGATTCTATTGCCGAGTCCACAGTAGCATGCCCGGTGATAACGATTACGCAGGTATCCGGATCTCGGCTACTAATATAATCCATAACTTGATGGCCGTTTACATCAGGCATGACTATGTCCAGCAACACAAGGTCAAAACCGTTCTCGGCAAGGCGTTCCAAAGCTTGGTGTCCGCTATAGGCCGTATGGATCTCATACCTTTCGTTGGCTAACAAGATCTTCAGGCTGTCACACAGGCGTGGTTCGTCATCAACTATCAGGATCTTGGGTCTGTAAGCCATCGCCACCTCCACGGGTAAGACTTCCGCTTTTCCTTGCCGGCAAAACAATTCTGAAAGCTGTTCCGGTTTTTTCGCTGCTCTCGCAGGTAATTGTCCCTTGTAATTCTTTGATAATATTATAAGCGATGGACAACCCCAACCCGGCGTGTTCGCCGCCCTTTGAGCTGATGAAAGGCTCAAAGAGCCGCGACTTTATGCTGTCGGGAATACCGGGCCCATCGTCGCGGACGGTGATTTCCACATGCTCTTGGGCGCCCCTGGTTTCGTGCTCTAGTTCACCCTCGAACTTATTTGAGATACGTCGTGTGCCCAGGTAAACGTTTCCTCCACCGGGCATCGCCTCAACTGCATTCTTTATGAGATTGATGAAAACCTGTTTTAGCATGTTCTTTTCCGCAAAGATTGTCGGCAAGGGCTCCAGCCCAAGATGAACGTTGATCTTGGAATCGAGCATGAAAGACTCCCATGTAATTTTGACGAGATCCGACAATACTGCGTTAATATCTACCGGCTCGATTTGCTTGACTTCAGGTTCGGAAAAATCAGATAGTTCACGGATTATTAGCGCCAAACGGTCGAGTTCCTCATTGATAATCCTGAGTCCGTCTTGAGCAGGGTCCCCGTCAGACAACTTTAACCCCAAGATCTTGATATAATTCTTTATGATACCCAATGGGTTGCTGACCTCGTGTACTACTTTCCTGGCAACGGCCGATGATGCTGCCAACCGCTCGGATTGAACCAATCTTGATTGAGCTTGTCTCACATTATCAGCATGCAGGGCCAAAGCCGATTGCCCGGCAAACATGGTCAGCAGGTTAATCTGCTTGCACAAACGAGGAACACGAGCCTGCTCGAGACCCAAGATTATCACTCCCAAAATCTGCTTGTGGGCGATCATGGGAAGGCACAGGATTCCGTCTTTTTCGGTCAACCTGATGATCTGATCGTCTATAATGGCAAGATCGACTCTTTTTAGATGCCCGAATGAATCCAATGGGACCCTCTGTCGTAACGACTGTATCAGAAGTGAGTTTTCTACTTGAAGAGGAATGATCAATTCCTTGATCAGTGGGTCTCGTATTGGTTCCCGTCCACCCTTGCCGACCAGGGCATCTCTTTGGTCGTCATAAAGCAAAAACAGGATACGGTCCAGACCAAATAGGACCTGCAGCCCCTGCTTGATAACACCAAAGATCGATTCTTGTCCATGAGCTTCCAACAGATTCTGAAGTGTGCCTTGAAGCAACGAGATGTCCCTCACCTCTCGGGCCAGGTCTTTTTTCTTTTCACGATCTTTGTCGGAAACCGGCACATGCTGAAGTTGGGCAGCATCAATTTCGATGTCCAAAGATTCAGCTACTTGCCGAACCTCTTGCTCGGCCTGTAATATGAGATCTTCCACTTCAGAAGGTGTAAAGCCGAAAACCTCTTGAGCTATCTGAAGCTTGGCCTCGTCTTGTCCAACAGCATCCGTACAGAGCGTATTGGCTACAAAGACGATTTTGACCAGCGGCATGGCGTCCAAGATTCTGCGTACAGGTTCGTGATGGTAAAAAACCGCATCCGCCATGAACGATTGCAGATGCCATCGACGAATCATGTGGGCCCCAACTTCGCAGTGTGTGGCTCCGAGGCGCGTTTCTGCGGCTAGAAGCAGATCGGACTTATTGTTGGATGACCGCAAAATGTCGGAGTATTCCTTTCTAAAATTTACCCATAGAACTAATTTGCCGATATCGTGAAGGAGTCCGGACAAGAATGCCTCATCATCTGAAGAGTAAGAGATCTTCTTTGCAATCATCCTGGCTAAGGTGGCGCACATCAGGCCGTGTTCCCAGAACAGTTTCAGATTAAACACGCCGCCGCCGTTGGCTGCGCCGAAAACCTGGAACACTGAGGCGCTTATGGCGATATTTTTGATGGCGTCCGTGCCCACCAGAAGTAAGGCGTATTCTATGCTGGTCACCCTGTTTGGAAGTCCATAGTATGCGGAATTGACCATCCTTAAAACCTTGGAACTCAAGGAGGAGTCTTTGTTTATTATCTGGGATATATCCTTGATTGTTGTTTCCTGCCTATTGCAGGCGTCAATGAGCTTCAAAAGGATATGAGGAAGTACGGGAATGTAAGAGGTCTCTATTCTGTTGAATAGGGGAGCAGAAGTTGGTCTCATTGCCTAACACCGCGGATAGAGGAAGCTTTTTGTCCATTCAATGCAATAGATATGCAATAAATATACCCAAAATGTGTCTGTGTGTCAATGCTTGGAAGCTTGTGCAAAATGTGGGAACCCGCCGGACATAAGCCCATGAATCCTGGAAACATCTTGAATTCCTTCAGGCTGTTGTACCAAACAGCCAGGTTATGAGTCGGTTCCGGTTAGAAACAAGCTGCAACAAGGCTGTCCTGCCCCAACACAGAAGTGGGTATTAAGATGATCCAAGATTGTATGGGGAGATGGCAAAAGATGTCTTGTAACAATTTAGGTCTTTGAAAAATAACTTAGTTCGCTTCGCTCACAATTGGAATGTTGGAATAATGGACACGAAGTGAAGCTTGCGCTCATGATGGAATAATGGGTTCTGGGAAAATGGGACAATGGTTTATTGGCAAAATCTCTCTTGACAGGCAAGTTAATAAATGTGTAACTTCCTTTGAAAACCAATATAGCGCAAAGCTTCACTCCGTGCCCATTATTCCATGCGCGAGGCAAAAAACCAGGCCTCGAAAATCTCCTATATTTTCAATAAGTTGTAGAAATTACGAGACGTCTAATTAGGCGCCCGCCCAACAGCTCTGTCCGGGCAGGCGCCTAACTTGAGCAACAGATCTCATAGTTTTGACATAAGCTCGGCTGTTACGTCTTGCACACTGGGAGCCCCATCGACGGTTATGTATTTGATCTTACCCCCTTTTCCAGCAAGGTCTTTGAAATAATAAGCAGAGGCCAATGTGCCGGTATCCGTATCGTAATAGATGCTGTGGCGTTTGTCGATAGCGCCTTCGTCCTGATCATCGGATCGACTCGACAGGTCCCCACCGCAAACCCGGCACTTGTCCCCGTTTGGTTTTATGGCGTCGATAAAAATGTTGTTCGGATGGTTGTTGTCATTGGCGCACAGCCGCCGGCCCATTATGCGGTTCTTGGCAATCTGGCGGTCCAACACTACCTCAACAACCACATCCAGGGCAAGGCCTGCGGCCTTGAGCGCTTCGTCAAGTTTTATGGCCTGATTCTTGTTTCTGGGGAACCCGTCCAGGAGCCAGCCATTTTTGCAATCGTCTTTTTTTAAGCGGTCAAGGATCATCGGGATGGTGATTTCGTCGGGTACCAGATCTCCACGGTCAATGTATTCTCTGGCCTTGGCGCCAAGTTCGGTACCTTTGGAGATGTTTTCGCGGAAGATTGCGCCTGATTCAATGTGGGAAATGTTGTATTTTTCTTTGACGATCGCCCCCTGTGTACCCTTGCCACTGCCGTTTGGTCCAAAAGCTAGAATGTTCATACACCTCTCCTTTCCTGACTGGTTTCCACCGGAAACGCTATTCTTGGGTTTGGCCGGAACACGGTTCCAAGATGGACGCAATGTCGCTGTTAGCTTGTGCCCATCCACAAATGGCATCTTTTGTCATAATACCGCGTTCTGCGCGGATTGTCATCCTCGATCCGCCTCAGGCTGACTGCACCTGCGGCGCCAATCCTTGTGCCTGCCATGTGGAATTCGATGTTGTTCCACCTGGGCGGCCTTGTCTTAGGACAAGATCTACCGTTTATGGATGGGCGCCACACTATACGATGACTTCCCTATAAAAAACTGGGGCTTTTGTCAAGCATTGAACGAACATGCCATTTTTCCCTTGACATGGGAAGGAGCAAGGTATAGAAAATTTATTTTACTGAATTGCAAAACATCCGATCATGAAAACGTACAGCGCAAAACCGAAAGAAGTGGTAAAAAAGTGGTACATCGTTGATGCCAGCGGATGTGTTTTAGGCAGGTTGGCAAGCTTTGTTGCTACCCGGCTCCGTGGGAAGCATAAGCCGGTTTACACGCCCCATATGGACACTGGAGACCACATCATCGTTATCAACGCAGATAAGGTGGCTCTCACCGGCAGGAAGTGGGACCAAAAGGTCTACTACCGCCACAGTGGCTATGTTGGCGGTCTTAAATCGACGACCGCCGGCCAACTCTTGCAAAAGCGCCCTGATTCAATGGTCGTCTATGCAGTTCGGGGGATGCTTCCCAAGAACAGGCTCGGGCGCAAGATGCTTAAGAAGCTCAAGGTTTATGCCGGACCCGATCACCCGCATGAGGCACAGCGCCCTGAACAACTGCAACTTTAGGTGTAGGAGCGGTTTATGGCAGAACTTTATTACGGTACCGGAAAGCGGAAGGCCGCTGTGGCCAGAACTTGGCTCAAATCCGGAAAAGGGACAATCACAATCAACAAGCGGAAGATCGATGATTATTTTGGAAGGGAAACCGCCAAGATGATTGTGGAACAGCCATTCGTCCTGACCGATACGCATGGTAGATTTGACGTGGATGTCAACGTGTCCGGCGGCGGTATTTCCGGACAGGCGAGTGCTATTCGGCACGGTATCACCAAGGCATTGCTTCAGGTCAATCCGGAGTTTAGGCCGATTCTGAAAAAGGCGGGCTTTGTGACACGCGACTCCAGGATCAAGGAGAGGAAAAAATACGGTCAAAAAGGCGCTCGTGCCCGCTTCCAGTATTCAAAACGGTAGCCGACGGCTCTTTTGGCAAGAAGTTAGAGGAAGGGGCAGATGGCTTCTTCCTTTTTTATTCTTCTGCTTAGGATGCGAGACACTAGCCATGACAAGGAGGAGGTGAGACGATCGTGGCCAAGGAAGAGCCTATTGAGGTGCGCGGCAAGGTCATTCAGGATATGTCGCACGGCACCTATAAGGTGGAACTTGAAAACAAACACCAGATACTTGCCCATCCGTGTGGAAAGATGCGCAAATATTCTATAAAGATCCTGCCGGGAGACATCGTAACGGTAGAGCTTTCGCCATACGACCTGTCGCGGGGCAGGATTACATACCGCTTCAGGTAGAGCGAAAAAGGCTGATGCTCAGCCATTATTTTTCTTCCCTACTGTTTTGCCGCTTTTTCAGTTCTACCCGCTTACCACGTCAGTTCTCATAGAGATTGCTCTGTTAATTTGGCAGATTCAACTGGTACCTTGTTATGAGGTTCGTGTTTTTTCTGGCAGAAATTTTTTTCCGATACCCTCTAGATCGTAATAAACAGATTCAGGAATTGAGGAATTAAAAAGGCGGCACAATTGAATTCCTAAATTCCAAATCCCTTAATTCCGGTTTATCCGAGTTGGGGGCTTTGCCCCACTTGGCCTGACGTGGCGTATACTTCATATACAAGCACATAGCCTGTTAGCCAGGTCTGGGTCAGGGAGTAATGGGGTACCGGATGGGTGTGGACACCAGGGCATTTATGGAGGCAACATGATTCGAGCAGCGGTTATTGGTGCAACCGGCTACGCAGGAGCGGAGCTGGTGAGAATCTTGTCAGGTCATCCCCACGCAGAGTTGACGATGATTACCTCCCGTCAGCATGCAGGCATTCGCTTTTCCCACATATATCCGTCCATGGCCGGGGTCGTGGATTCCAAGTGCCGGGCTTTCTCTGAAGAGGCTGTGTCTGATGCGGCGGATGTGATATTTACGGCTCTTCCTCACAAGGCGTCCATGAGCGTGGTGCCCGGATTCGTTGACCTGGGCAAGAAGGTCATTGATCTTAGCGCAGATTTCAGGTTCAAGGATTATGCCCTGTATGAGGCGTGGTACGAACCACATAAGGCGAAGGATCTGCTCAAGACAGCCGCGTACGGCCTTTCTGAGATCTATTTTAGCGATATTCAAAAGACTTCCTTGGTTGGAAACCCGGGTTGCTATCCTACCAGTGTCCTTCTCCCACTGCTGCCTCTGGTGAAAGCCGATTCTGTGGACTTGGACGACATTGTTGCAGATTCAAAGTCGGGCACGAGCGGCGCGGGACGCTCGCTTAGTCTTACAACTCACTTTTGTGAGGTCAACGAGGGTGTTAAGGCGTACAAAGTGGCCGAGCATCGCCATAACCCGGAGATGGACGAGGTTCTGAGCCTGTCTGCCGGACGTAGTGTCCACGTTACCTTTACACCACACCTGGTTCCTATGACGCGGGGGATGCTGAGTACGATCTATGTCGGCCTGAAAGAGTCTGTCTCAGCCAAGGAGATAACTTCCCTCCTTGATTCTTTCTTTGCAGATAAGCCTTTTGTACGGATCTGTCCGCCCGGCAGATTTCCCAACACCATGCACGTGAAAGGGACCAACTACTGTGACATCGGGATCAAGGTAGCCGAGCGCACCGGACGGCTGATTATTGTCTCGGCTATCGACAACCTGGTAAAGGGCGCTTCCGGCCAGGCCGTACAGAACATGAATATAATGTTCGGCATCCCGGAGACAGCCGGCCTGGATCAGCCACCGTATCCGCTGTAAAGAAATGAGCTAAAGCGGGGAAAGTGCCTAAAGTGAGCTAAAGTGCCTAAAGTGAGCTAAAGTTGTGGAACTTGCCTTCGGCAAGGACAATTATAAATTGGAACGAGTTGTTATTCTTTTAACTTTAGGCACTTTAGTTCACTTTAGCGCACTTTAGGCACTTGATCTGTTAACTGATTTTGGTCATTTTCTCATCAGTTCTCCGGGTATTTTGTTGAGCAATTTCAAAGTTATCATCGAATACGACGGCACTGCCTATCACGGCTGGCAGCGACAGAATAATGCTGCCACGGTTCAGGGGGCTATTGAGGCCGCACTGGAGACAATGTCCGGGGGGCCGCTCACGGTCATCGGATCCGGCCGCACCGATGCCGGGGTGCATGCCCTGGGCCAGGTGGCCAACTTTTTGATCGACACGAAACTGTCGGCAGAGATTTTCAAAAAGGGCCTAAACAGCCTTCTGCCTACGGATATTGTAATCAAGGATTGCAAAAGAGTTGATGCCTCGTTCCATGCTCGATACGATGCTCTGGGCAAGGTTTACCTCTATCGTATCTTGAATCGTCAGATCCCGGCAGCCCTTTTTCGGCAGTATGCCTGGCATATCAAAAAAAGCCTTGACCTCGATGC
>JABXJW010000132.1:2672-9640 GCA_013375395.1 Desulfobacterales bacterium | reverse complement strand
GGATGCAGCGCAACACAGAAGTTGGACTTTTTACGAAGCCGTCAAATCTATCCTATGAAATATGATGACAAGGTTATCTCCATATCGGAGATCGACACAGCAGACAACACTTGCTGCCTTGGTCTACGCATTGACGCGGCCCCACTTGCTGCATCCATTGCAGATGTCGGCCTGATCAACCCGCCTGTTTTAAAGCAAAAAAAACTAACCTCTCAAAAAGTCGAGGAATATCACAATCCCCCCTCACCCCTGGCCCAGACCTGGCTCGCGAGCTTGATAGCCTGTAATGGGGGCAAAGCGCCAGGGCAGGCCAAACCCTCTCCCCATCGGGGGAGAGGGCAGGGTGAGGGGGGCAAACCTCAAGTTATTGAGAAGTTGCAAAAAGACAATCCGGAGTATCGCATTGTATGTGGCTTCCGACGGATCGAGGCTTGCCGGTCCCTGGGGTGGCGCAAGATCAAGGTGCGAGTCCTGCCGGGGGACCTGTCAGAAGTTGAATTGCTCAAGCTGGCCATACTTGATAACCGATCCCATCGCCCACTAAACGTTGTCGAGCAGGCACGAGGGATTGAAAAACTCAAAGACCACATACCTTCTGCTAATCGGCTTGAAGCGCTGTCGTCACTGCTCGGATTTCCGCCAAACAAAAAGGTTTTTAAAAAGCTGAGCATGTTGTCCCGCCTTCCCGAACTGATTCAAGCGGCAGTGCCGGACGGCGCCGTCTCGTTCGAGGCGGCAGCAGATCTCTCCGAATTTTCGCCTGAAGATGCACTGTCTTTTTTTGATCTTTTCAAATGGCTGAAAATGAGCCAGAACAAACAAACGCAGATCATTACGCTGGTTCAAGAGATAGCGATTCGCGAAAACCTCCGGCCGGCACAAGTCCTTCTATCCAAGGACATCAGTACAATCCTCGATCGGGCCGACTTGAATCGGAATGAGAAGGGGTCTGCCATAAGGGCCTATCTTAAGCGACGCAGGTTTCCGACACTGGCGCAGGCACAAGAAAGGTATTTAAAAGAGCTGAAGGCCCTGAAGCTGAACGAACACATACACATGACGGCGCCTGCTTATTTTGAAGATGGCATATACACGCTACGCATGAGCTTCAAGAGCATGAAAGATTTTGACAAACGCCGCCAAAGCCTCGATGCCATGGCCAAGAATCCCGCCTTGAAGAGAATCCTGGAAAATAAAAGTGAGCTAAAGTGCCTAAAGTGAGCTAAAGTGCCTAAAGTGAGCTAAAGTGCCTAAAGTTAAGGAATGCGCTTTCAGCGCAAACTGTTTTTGTAAACGTTCACGGGTTCAGAGGTTCGGGGTTAATGAAGGTTAACGAAAGAAAGGTAACGCTGAACGGTGAACCTGCCCGCCAAACTCTACATTGATGAAGCAGTCGAAGGCCATCCGGCTGTCGGCACTGTACAAAAGAGCCTTCGGCAAATCCCGCTCAAAGTGGTCCGCGATGCATCCGAAGTCCATAAAACCCTGGCTGCGGGGCGCGACCCCATCGCCGGGGGAAAACGGGTTCTTTTCCTGACGCGCAACCAGGGGCCTTTTGTGAGAAAATGCCCCGGCACAAAATCTTATGTCTGCTGTGGTTACCGGATACTTCATATAGGCGCCTACTGCACCATGGATTGTGCCTATTGCATTCTCCAGGCCTACTTTCACCCGCCGGTGCTGGAGTATTTTGTAAATCAAGAGGCGCTCTTTGCTGAGCTGGATGATCTTTTTGCTTCCAAGAAACCGCCGTTTCATCGCATCGGCACCGGTGAGTTCACGGACAGCCTCATATGGGAACCGTGGACCGGACTTTCCGGGACGCTGGCGCCGTATTTCGGCCGGCAGGACCGTATTGTCCTGGAGCTGAAGACCAAGACATGTGCGGTGGAAAACCTGAAGGGCCTTTCGCACAACAGAAAGACCATTGCGGCCTGGTCGCTCAATTCGCCGGCCATGATCCGCAGTGAAGAGCGCGGCACGGCCACCGTCAAAGCCCGTCTCCGGGCTGCCGCGCAGTGTGAAGCATGGGGATATCCCCTTGCCTTCCATTTCGATCCGTTGATCTTGTACGACGGCTGGCAAAAAGACTACGAGGGATTGGTCAGGGAGCTATTCAGGACGGTATCGGCGCAAAACGTGGTCTGGATCAGTCTTGGCTCTTTTCGCTTCATGCCATTTTTGAAACCGATCATCCGTAAACGATTCCCAAAGTCCAGGATCGTCTACGGTGAGCTTGTTCCTGGACTTGACGGCAAGATGCGATATTTTAAACCCCTGCGCATCGAGCTCTATCGAAAAATGGCAGCCTGGATCAAAGATGCGGCCCCTGACGTGTTGCTCTACTTTTGCATGGAGGATGACGAGGTGTGGGAAAAGGCCCTGGGCTTTGTACCCCAAGACTGCGGGGGCTTGGCGGCAATGCTGGATGCAAGTGCCGCAAGGCATTGTGGGGTAGTTATTAGTCATAGGTATTAGTCATAGTCATAGTCATAGTCATTAGCTACGAGGCATTAGTCAGTGGTCCATCGCTAGTAGTCATTAGGTATTGGCACGTCGCTATTAGCCATTGGCTATTAGTCATTAGTTATTGGCAAGTCGTCATTGGTCAAAGATGATTAGTGAACAAAATGCCTACCATCGGGAAACGTGATCGTTCGCTGCGGAGGCGGGGAAGACCCAGAGAGATCGGATTTAGAATTTTTGCGATCTTCTTGTTGATCCTTTCCGCCCTCTGTGCCGCTGCCGCTGCCTCACAGTGGAGCGGGGTGCGGTGGGTTGACGACGGGGACACAGTGGTCCTTGCCGACGGTACAAGGGTGCGCTACATCGGGATCAATGCGCCGGAGATAGCCCGCGATGACATGGCTGCAGAAAGGTTCGGCCCTGAAGCCTGGGCATTTAACCGCGCCCTGGTCCACAAAAAAAGGGTGCGCCTGGAGCTGGACCGCAAAAGACACGATCAGTACGGCCGCCTACTGGCCTATGTCTTCCTTGAGGACGGAACCTTTGTCAATAAAGAGCTGGTAAGAGGGGGGTATGCTTACTACGTGTTTCGCAGGCCGAATGCCAAATACGACCGGTTACTGCTCAGTGTTCAGCAAGAGGCCATGGCAAGAAGGGTAGGGCTCTGGAAAGCGTTCCGAAATCAAAGGGAGACTTACATCGGCAATAGGAACTCAAGACGCTTTCATCGCGCCACATGCGACTTCGGCAAAGCCACATCCACCAAAAACCGGACTCTCCTTAAGACAAGATATGAGGCATTCTGGGCGGGGTACAGTCCATGCAAGCACTGTAAACCCTGACGAGAGTTGTTGAATAAATTAACCGCAGACCCACGCAGACGGACGCAGACATTTTGTTCGGCCGACTTGGCCGAACAAAAAATGCAATCCGCCAAGGCGGAAAAAGATACATCATTCCATGGATATTAACGAAGCCGTCTGTTCGATAAATGATGCTGTCAATGATGACGCTTAATAGCCGGCCAAGTCGGCCGGCTATTTGTCTGCGCGGGTCTGCGGTTGAAATAAATTTTTGGAAATGTCTATTCTTTCTTTGCCTGTTCCACGATCTTTTGAATGATATGAGCAGGCACCTCTGCATAGTGGTCGAAGCCGGCAGTAAATGATCCTCTGCCGCCCGTCATGGATATGAGATCCGGGGCATAGTTCAAGATCTCGGCCATAGGCACCTGGGCGCGTATGACCTGGTTCTTCCCCGTGACTTCCATGCCCAGAACCTTGCCCCGCCTGCCGTTCAAGTCTCCGATCACATCGCCCATGTAATCTTCCCGCACCGTAACCGTAATGTTCATAATCGGCTCGAGCATAGTGGGTTTTGCCTCTTGCAGTCCTTTCTTGAAGCACATGGATGCGGCGATTTTAAAGGCCATCTCAGATGAGTCAACATCGTGTGACTTGCCGTCATAAAACCGTACCTTTACATCCACAACCGGATAACCTGCCAGCACACCGGTCTGCATGGCCTCCACCAGCCCCTTTTCTACCGCTGGAACGAAGTTGCGCGGCACATTCATGCCTGTCAGAGCCTTTTCGAATTCAAAGCCCTTACCCTCTTCAATGGGGGAAACGTCGAAATGGACTTCGGCAAATTGACCTCGACCGCCCGACTGCTTCTTGTGCCGGTAAACGATGCCCTTGACCGCCTGCTTGATGGTCTCCTTGTAAGGGATCTTGGGGGGGGCCAGAATCACCTCCACGCCGAACTTACGCTTGAGCTTTTCGGCCATGGTCTCGATGTGGATTTGACCCATGCCGGAAATGATGATCTCCTTGGTCTGGGCATCCCGATCCAGTTTCAAGGTGGGATCTTCTTCCAGCAACTTGGAAAGGGAAGTAAATACCTTGTCCTCATCCCCTTTGGACTTAGGCCTTATGGCATATGAGATCAGGGTCGGCAATGGTTCAAGACCTTCGAAACGTATCTTGTTGGCCTCGTCACACAAGGTATCCCCGGTGGTGGTCTTTTTTAGTTTGGCAATGGCGACAATGGCGCCGGGGCCGGCCTTGGCGAAGGGCTTCTGTTCCCTGCCCGCCATCTGCAGGATCTGTCCGAATCGTTCCTTGGTATCCTTGGATGAATTATAAAAGGAGCTGTCCGGGTTGAGGGTTCCGGAATAGATCCTGAAAATGCTGAGTCTGCCGGCATACGGGTCTGCAATGGTCTTAAAAACAAAGCCCGAAAAGGGTTCGGAAGGGTCAGGCCGGCACTCCCGTACCTCTCCCGTGTCAGGGTCTGTTCCGGCCTTTGCCCCGCGGTCCAGCGGCGATGGGAGACACGCATTTATGCAATCCATCAAGAGATCGACCCCGATATTCTCGGTGGCCGAACCACACACGACAGGCACAAAGGCCCGGGCCAGGCTGCCGGCGCGCAGCCCCTGCGTGAGTTCATCATCGGTAAGTGGCTCTCCGTCCAGATATTTTTCCAGCAGGGCATCGTCGGCTTCAGCAATATTTTCGACCAAAGCCTCCCGCTCGGTTGCCACCTGGTCTTGTAATTCTGCTGGAATCTCACCGGTGCTCGATTTTCCGTCTTCTGAGTAAAAATATGCCTTTTGGCTGATAAGATCGATCACACCTTGAAAGTTTTCTTCAGCGCCTATTGGAATTTGCAGAACAACAGGCTTTGGCTTAAATGTTTCTGCTATCTCTTTGAGAGTTCTGAAGAAATCAGCCCGCTCACGATCCATCTTGTTGATAAAGACGCACCTGGGCATCTCGAGCTGGTCTGAAAAATCCCACGCCTGTTCGGTCTGCACCTTGACACCGTTGATTGCTTCAACCACGACAATTGAAGCGTCAGCCCCTTGAAGGCAAGATCCGGTGTCTGAAAAGAAATTGGCATCTCCGGGGGTGTCGATTATATTCACCCCGTGCTTTTTCCACGTATACTGATGAAAGGCCGAACTGATGCTAGTGCGTCTGCGCACCTCTTCGGGCTCAAAATCCATGACGCTGTTGCCCTCATCAACACGGCCCAAACGTTTGGTCACCCCCCCGCAAAACAGGAGAGCCTCTGCCACGGAGGTCTTGCCCGCTCCCCCATGGCCGACCAGTGCAATGTTTCTCAACGCTCTGACGGATTCACCCATGGACACTCCTCTCTAATGCTTTGTTTTTCCCGCAAAGCTGATCTGTGCGAGAGACGTTATCCTTATATTTTAGAGGGAAAAAATCAACCCCAAAATCGTTATTACCCGGGTTGAGCGGTTCAACGTTCACGGTTCCCGGTTGGCGTATCGCAAGAACCGGATAAAGTCCGCATTCATCGCTCTCTAACCTTGACGCTTTCGTAAAAAGTCCAAATTAGACGGCAAAGTAAAAAGCTCCAAATTCAAGGCGCGCACCTCTTTTTAAGCCGTCAGGCGCAATCCTGAGGAATGAGGCGTACTTATGGTACACCGCAGTGACGAAGGATGCGGCGCAACACAGAAGTTGGACTTTTTACGAAGCCGTCAACCTTGAACCGTGAACCTTGGAACTTTGAACCTGATCGGAAGACATGCAGGAAGCAGGCTTGCGCCAAGACCCTATTGCTGGGTTACCCGGAAGACCTCCTCGATTGTCGTAATCCCGCTCAAGACCTTGTGTGCGCCGTCCTGGCGCAACGGGATCATCCCCTGCTCAACGGCCTTGCGTTTTATGGTATTGGCGTCCGAGGTCTTCAAGATGAGATTCTTGATGGCATCATCCAAGACCATGAGTTCAAAGGCGCCCGACCTTCCTTTGTAGCCGGTATTGAGGCAGGAAGGGCAACCTTTGCCCCGGTATATCTTTTTACCTTCATGCAGCTCAGGGGATATGCCGATACTGTGAAAAGATTCCTCGTCAGGAGTATATACCTCTTTGCAGTGCTCGCAAACAACGCGCACCAGCCGCTGGGCCAAAATGGCGATCACGGAAGAGCTCGCCAGGAAAGGTTCTATCCCCATATCAATCAGGCGAGTCACTGCTGTGGCAGAATCGTTCGTATGAAGCGTGGAAAAGACCAGGTGGCCGGTCAAAGCGGACTGGATGGCAATTTCTGCTGTTTCCCGGTCTCGAATCTCACCCACAAGGATGACGTCAGGGTCCTGGCGTACGATAGAACGCAGCCCTTTGGCAAAGGTGAGATCGATCTTCGGATTGACCTGAATCTGGGCTATGCCGTCCATCTGGTATTCAACAGGGTCTTCTATGGTGATGATGTTGATCTCCGAGCTATTGAGCGAACTGAGGGCGGCATAAAGCGTGGTCGTTTTCCCGCTGCCCGTAGGACCCGTAACCAGGATGATGCCGTGTGGAGCTCGGATGAGTTTATCAAAAATCTTCAACTTCCGTGCCGGCATGCCGAGATCGGAAAGCCTCAGCAGGACACTCGATTTGTCAAGCAACCGGAGGACCACCCGCTCACCAAAGGCTGTGGGGATGCTAGAGACGCGAATATCAACATTCTTGTCC
>JABXJW010000132.1:0-2662 GCA_013375395.1 Desulfobacterales bacterium | reverse complement strand
TCTAATCTCGATCCGGCCGTCCTGGGGAAGCCTCTTTTCTGCAATATTCAATTTGGCCATGATCTTGATTCGAGACACAAGCGTTGACTGAACGTGCTTCGGCGGGGTCAGCCTGTCGTACAGAATTCCGTCCACTCGGTAGCGAACCTTGAGTTTGTCTTGATACGGTTCAATATGAATATCGCTGGCACGAGCCTTTACCGCCTGTGAGAGCATCAGATTGACCAGTTTGATAATGGGCGCATCGCTTGTGTCATCCAGAAGATCACCGGTTTCTTCAATCTCGGACATTATCAGGTCGCCGTCTTCCCCATGCATACCCTCAATGACCTTTTCGGCGGACCCCCTGCTCATGTCATATGCAAAATTGATGGCTGTAAGTATGGCTGAGGCGGGCGCGAGCACGGTCTGTGCCACATCGGAGCCCAGTATCAGGCGCAAGTCGTCAAGCGGCTGGAAAATGAGTGGGTCGTTGACTGCAATGAAAGCCCCATGCTCGTTGAGCACCGGCACCATCTTGTATTTTTTCAAAAACTGGATAGGGACTTGTTCCGTAAAATCGGTCTTTAGGCCGTCCATGGGCAAGCTCGTCCAGAAGGGGAGGCCGAACTGGATCCCTAATGCCTTTAACACGTCGGCCTCTGAGACGGCCTTCCGATCGATCAGGATCTCTCCGATTCGCCCGCCTTTCTCTTGTTGGGCATCAATGGCGTCAGCAAGAGCTTCTTCAGAAAGCCCGCAAGTCTCTTTGAGTATTTGACCGATTGATTTCATAAAGACGTGTCCGTGTACACATTCCTATTCTCCGTATTCTGACTCCCGAGTCCTGACTCCTGACTCCTGATTCCTCGCTTCCGGCCTTTTGTACATCTTGATCACACCCTCCTTGACCCTGTCGATTTGGTCCTTTTTTTGTTCATATATTTTCTTGGCCTCTATCGGGTTTTCGATAATGTGGGGGGTCAAAAACACGAAAAGGTTGGTCTTTCCTCCTCCACGGGTAAGGGACTTAAAAAACCAACCGAACAAGGGGATATTTCCAAAGCACGGCACCCTGTAAGTGCCTTTTGCCATTGTTTCATCAATCAGTCCGCCAATTACCACAGTATTTCCGTCTTGCACAATCACTGTGGTCTTGGCCGATCGTTTCCTGGTGGTGGGAAGCCCGGTTATCGACTCTTCAGTGATCACCTGGGAGACTTCCTGGGAAATCTTGAGACGAACAAGCCTTTCCTGGTTAATCTGCGGCGTAATATTGAGGGTAACGCCCACATCCTTGTATTCATAGTTGCTGTAATCCACCCCTGCCGTAGATGTTTCCTGTCTGGTCAGAAAGGGGACAGTCTTAGCGACTGTGATCTCCGCCTCTTCATTGTCGGTTGTCAAAATCTGGGGTGTTGACAAGATATACACATCGGAATCCTTCTGGTAAGCCCGCATCACAGCCCCGATGCTGAGAAAATCGATCCCGCCGATAGTGATTTTGTCGCCTAGAACGCCCAAGGAAAACCCGGTGGTGAGAGCAGGCAGACCCTGTCCCGTGATGGAACCTACAAAAGCGCCAACCGTCTTGCCATCATGAGTGCCGATATCATCCATGGCCTGCCACTCAACACCGAACTCGAAACTTCTTGTTACACTGACTTCCATTATTAAAGATTCGATATAAACCATTCGTCGAGCGATATCCAACTTCTTGATGACATCAACGATGGTGAGATAGTCTTGTTTGTCTGCCGTAATGACAAGAGAATTGGTCGCTTTGTCGGCTACGATCTGGACTTCCTTGGAGATGATGGAGGGCTTTCCCTTTGGAGCCCCTTTGGCCACTTTAGAGGGAAGGGTGGTCAAGACCTTGGCCAGATCTTCGGCATCGGCATTCTGAAGATAATAGACGCGGATGTCTCCCATGCCCCGTGGGGTTTCCTGGTCCAATAGTCTGATAAGCTGTTTTATCCTTAGGGTATCATGTTCACTGGCCGAGATGATCAAGGAATTGGTCCGATCGTCTGCCACAATGTTGATCCCGGGAGCCACGGAAGGCGCGCCCTTTCTCGCAGTCCGGACTCTTCCGGTCTTGAAGATAGTGGTCAACGGCTTGGTCATAACGGATGCTGTGGCGTATTCAAGAGGAACAACCGATATCTCTTCGCCTATGCCCACTACATCAATTGCCCTGATAATGCTGAGCAAGCGTTTGATATTGGAAAGCACATCGGTAACAATGAGCATGCCGGTCGGGTGGTATGAGACGATTACACTGCTTTTGGATATCAAAGGGGCAAAGAGCTTTTTCAATTCGTCCGGATTGGCGTAATCAAGGCGAATCACTTGAGTGACCACCTTGTCTTCGGCAGCCACAAACTCTTCTCGCAATCGTGTTTCAACGCTTTTGCCTCGAGCCGCAAGCGAGGGCACGACCTTTACAATGCTTCCGGACGGCACCGTGGTGAATCCGTGGACCTCCAGGACCGATTCAAAGACCCTGTACGCTTCATCCACCGATATCTTTGTAGGTGACACGATGGTCACATTTCCCCTGACCTTGTTGTCGACCACGAAGTTCTTGCCGGTTACTTCGCTCATGAACTTGATAAAGAGTAAGACATCTACATTATCAAAATCGATGGTTACGAATCGCTTCTCAGGTTTCTTCTTGGCA
>JABXJW010000516.1 GCA_013375395.1 Desulfobacterales bacterium | reverse complement strand
TCCCCTGCCCCGTTAAATTCTCGCTATGAGAGACGGCGGAGCCGATTTAACAGGGTAAGTCACTGCGGCGTACCATAAGTACGCCTCATTCCTCAGGATTGCGCCTGACGGCTTAAAAAAAGGTGCGCGCCTTGAATTTGGTCCGCCTTCGGCGGATTACTTTGCCGTCTAATTTGGACTTTTTACGAGACCATCACACTTGACGGCCAAAAAGCTTGACAAAAGCTGTGGGCTGTGTTTTTTTAAGGGTTTACAGCGCTTGATCCATCTAAAAATATTGGATATACTCCAGGGATAAAGGAAACGTGAAGTGAAAAGGACTTATCAGCCAAGCAGAATCAAGCGAGTTAGAACGCATGGATTCCTGAAAAGGATGTCAACAAAACAGGGAAGAAGGATCATCAATCGCCGTCGCGCCAAAGGGAGAAAACGTTTAGCCGTATAAAGGGGTGAAACGATCTTGAGCGTCTTTTCCCTGAAAAAGGCAGAGCGAATCTTAAAACGGGCTGAATTTCAAAGACTATCCAGACAGGGCAGAAGAATTCACAGAGATCATTTTATAGTCATATACTGCCCAAACAGCCTGGGAGAATTGCGCCTGGGGGTCACGGTAAGCAAGAAAGTGGGACATGCTGCGACAAGGAATCGGATCAAGCGCCTAGTGCGTGAACGTTTTCGTTTGAGTAAAGCCGTGTTTGACGGCGCCTACGATATCAACATCATAGCGAAAACAGGCGCCGCAGAGTTGTCGTCTCAAGAAATTACTCAGACGCTGGAAGGTGTTTTTCGTGAGGTTTCAAAGGATTATAAGCATAAGGCCATTGCTGTTGGCACTCATTAGAGCCTATCAATATATCCTCTCACCGGTGTTCCCACCAGCATGTCGCTTCCATCCAACCTGCTCTGAATACGCATGCCAGGCTATACGGCGCCACGGCATCTTGCAGGGTGGCTGGATGTCTGCAAGAAGGGTCCTTCGATGCCATCCCTTTCATCCAGGCGGATTTGATCCTGTTCCGTAAAATCAAATGTTAGACATTATCTTTTTTTAATTCTAGCGGGGAGAACCTGTTTATGTCAATGGAATTAAGGATGTTATTGGCAATTGTGTTGTCGTTTCTGGTCTTTTTCTTGTACCAGGTCTTCTCTAGCAAAAGTGTTCCGGTCCAAAAAAAGGAGCCGGCCGGTAAAGTAGGGGTCGTTGAGGATCAGGCGCCTGCCGTC
>JABXJW010000515.1 GCA_013375395.1 Desulfobacterales bacterium | reverse complement strand
TTCCTGGATTGGCCTCTGGAAGTTATGCCCAGCATCGGCGTCTCCTGGGTCCTAATATCTTGTTTCGAAACATTAAGAAAACTGCGTTCAGCTAGCTAGCTGAAACTATTAAAAAGAAGAGGTCACTATTCTCCTTATTTGATGGAAGTAAAAAATGATAACTGTCGTAATTCCTTACAGAGAGGGCGAGCCGATAGGTAGGCCTCCAGAGGGCGATGAAACTCTCTGGATGAACTCAGATCTCGGCATTGGCGAGGGGAGGATAAAAGGCGCTCAGCAAGCAAGCTATGACCGGATGGTCTTTGTTGATGCGGATGGCGTTTACCCAGATGACTTTATAGATAAAGTTGAGGATGCGATAAACAGCGGAGAATACCCTGATGGCTTCTGGTGTGTGCGTAAAGGCGGTTTTGTGCGCACATATCTTGAGTCCGGTCTAGTCGTTCACAGAGATCTTTTCCTGGAGAGGGTGAAACATTTTCTCCCCAATCACCGTAGAGACATAGGTGAGCTCTTTGAGGACCTACCCACTAACGATGAGATCACTTATAGACATGGTTTAACCAAACGTGAAAGAGGCGTGTTAGCTGCGATATTTTTCTTCTTGCTTTTATAGCTAACTAGTTATCCAGAGGTTAAGGCTTTGTCCAAAATCTTGAGGGCCCTTCGGGATCGCTGGTTCTGGCTCAAATTCGATCTGGAGTTGTGGTACGCTGGGCTGCCTATCTTCGGGTGGTGCTTCAAGGAGTTCATAAGAACTGGTGATCTGGGCTATCTCCACGACGCGCTCAGGGGCCTGCTTCCCTGGTAGCACGCGCGCTTTCGTGATCACGTATATAGACGCTTTGGAATAAATACACGCGCGTGTATTTTCGATTAATTATCGTGATCGGCTAGCTGGACCCGGTTTATTTGATCTTTAAAAACAGCGTAGCGCGCGCTTTGGCCAGGGTTTTTACTAGTAAATGCGCCCGTGGGAGTTTCTACTAGTAAAACTTTTACGTGTGCGTTCTACTAGTATAATTTAGGAGGTGAAAAATGAGCGTACAAGGAGACCTTAAACGTCTTCGGCGCATCCTCTTGAATCTAGCTGCGGATCCTCGCTGCACCGAAATCGCTGGCTATACAGCGGAACAAGTCAAGTGGTTTGTCCATGGAGGCATCGACAAGGCTCTTAAGCGTTACCAGTCCGAGGCTGCTAGGGTCGCTAAATAAGATCGGAAGAGCG
>JABXJW010000514.1 GCA_013375395.1 Desulfobacterales bacterium | reverse complement strand
AGTCCGCTATCTGTGCATTAGCTACACCGAATGCTTCCTTTAAGGGAAGATTGCCCGCAACCTTTCTCAACTTGTTGTTGTCCACCACTATCACAGAGTCACAAGTGTTGACGAGTTTCGTCAACCCGTCCTTTGCCTTCTCCAGCCTCGTCCCTTCGATTTCGAAAGGTATCGTAGCCACGCCAAGCGTGAGACCCCCCATATCCTTGGAGATTTTCGCTACCACCGGAGAGGCCCCCGTTCCGGTCCCGCCACCCAGGGTGGTCGTCACGAAGACCAGACCCGAGTCTGCTATTGCTTTCTCGATCTCAACAGCGCTCTCCTCAGCGACCTTGATACCCTGTTCGGGGAAGCCACCGCAACCAAGCCCACCAGCTATGTTGTATCCAAGCAATATCCGCTCATCGGCTTTCGTTATGCTAAGGTGCTGTGCATCACTGTTCAATGCGATCGTCTTTGCTTTGATGTTTCCCTTCTTCATCCAGGATACGATGTTGGATCCGCCACCGCCGACGCCTATGATACTTATCTTGGGAACTGCGTCCTTCGCGATCTCCTCAATGCTCCGCTCTGGGACTGCCATAGAAGCCATATCCACTTCAACCTGCAGCATCACTCACCCCCATTTATCCTTGATATTTATTGAAAATACAGTTTAATTTAGGCGTGTGTAAGTAGGCTGACAGACAGACATCAATAAAATTCCACCAGCATCGACCATTTCTGAAATTAATATGTAATTACAGACTATTGTAAGGAAACGGGTTTACAATCACGCACGTACGACTTGATCATTAATCATGTACATAGGTCCATAATCAATATCTTTACACGGCATACTCTTTTTTCAGGGTCTGAAGGTAAAATGGTCCTACGAATTGAGGATGTCGTAATCAGGAAAGTGATTACCATCGACTCTAGATCCTCCATTACAGAAGCCACTGAGGTGATGCACCGTTACGCCACAAGCAGCCTCGTTGTTCTATCAGGGAAAAAAATAGATGGCATCCTCTCAACCCGTGATGTGATCGCCCGCGTCGTGGCCAAGGGATTGGATCCTACCACTATACTGGTCGAGGATGTCATGACCAGCCCCGTCATAATGATGAGGCCGGACACCCCTCTGGGAGAGGCCATCAAGATCATGATACAGCGTAAGATCAAGAAACTTCCTTTGGTTACTGGCGAGAAAAACAACGCAAGGCTCGTGGGGTTGCTCTCACTCACAGACT
>JABXJW010000513.1 GCA_013375395.1 Desulfobacterales bacterium | reverse complement strand
AGCGTCCACTACCTCTTCCTTCAGCATCAGGTTCTGCAGGTTACTCTCTGGAATCATCACTCCCTGTTGACCTGTGAAGCCTTGGGCCTTGCAAACTTCAAAGAAGCCTTCGATCTTCTCGTTCACGCCGCCTATGGCTTGGACCTCGCCTTTCTGGTTAACTGAGCAGTTACAGCTATACCTTGTTTTATTGGCAACCCAGAGAGCGCCGACAGTATTGCGTATAATTCTGTGCTTGAGGCGCTGTCGCCTTCTACTCCTGCATAATTCTGTTCAAAAACAAGGCGAGCGGAGAGACTGAGCGGCTTATCTTGCGCGTATTTCTCATTCAAGTAGCCGCTCAAAATTAGGACGCCCTTTGTGTGGATGGGCCCGCCCATTTTGGCTTCCCTTTCAATGTCGATGACGCCTTCCCGGCCCAAGCCTACGCTTGCTGTTACGCGGGATGGGTTACCGAAAGCAAAGTCGCCGAGACCCATAACGGAGAGCCCGTTCACTTGTCCAACTTTTTCCGCGTCTGTGTCAATGAGGAGTACCCCTCTATTGATCATTTCTTGGATTTTCTCTTGGATAAGTTTTGATCGATATATCTTTTCTTCGATGGCTTTTTTTACGTGGTTTCCAGTTACAACGTTCGACTTTTCTTGTGTGGCGTAAAAGTTGGCTTCACGAACGATGTCGGCAACTTCGGCAAACCTTGTGGAAAGTTTCTGTTGATCTTGAGCGAGCCTCTGGCTATATTCTACTAGTTTAGCCAACCCTGAGCCGTCGAGGTGCTTAAGGTTTTCCTTTTGGCACAGGGTGCAGACGAAAGCTGCATATTGCTGTACGTTTTTTTCTGTGCGAGCCATGGTTGTGTCAAATTCCGCCTTGACCTTGAAAAGCTCCGTGAACTCCATGTCCAAAATTAATAATTGCTGATACAGGTAGGGGTTACCAATAAGGACTACTTTGACTTTTAGGGGAATTGGCTGTGGTTTCAAGCTTTTGGTGCTGATAAAACCGAATCGCTCTTGCGGCTCTTCGAGGACTATGTTCCCGTTTCTGAGGGCTCTTTTCAAGCCTTCGTAGGAAAACGGGTTTCGAAGTAACTCCTCAACTGGGATAATCAGGTAGCCGTTATTAGCCTTGTGTAGTGATCCTCCGCGAATCATAGTGAAGTCGGTGACGAGAGCGCCGAACTGTGCTTCCTTCTCTGTTCTGCCAAAGAGGTTTTGATAGGTGGGGTTGAGCTCCATGATCACGGG
>JABXJW010000512.1 GCA_013375395.1 Desulfobacterales bacterium | reverse complement strand
AACACGGAAACTGGGTGGAGCGAAGATTTACTTGAAAAGGGAGGACTTGGCTCACGGAGGCGCCCATAAAATCAACAACACGCTTGGGCAGGCGCTTTTGGCTAAAAGGATGGGAAAGAAACGAGTGATCGCTGAGACGGGAGCGGGCCAGCATGGAGTTGCCACGGCCATCGCTTGCGCTGCATTAGGCTTAAAGGCTGAAGTTTACATGGGCACTGAAGACATGAAACGGCAGCGGCTTAACGTGTTCAGGATGAAACTTTTGGGCGCGGAAGTGCACCCTGTGGAATCTGGCTCTAAAACGTTAAAAGACTCCATCAACGAAGCGTTAAGAGACTGGGTCACCAACCTCCAAACAACATACTACCTCATAGGGTCGGTTGTGGGTCCTCACCCCTATCCGATGCTTGTCCGGGATTTCCAAAGCGTCATCGGCAACGAGTTAAAAGAGCAGTTCCTGCTGAAAGAGAAACGCTTGCCCGATGCGCTGGTTGCTTGCGTCGGCGGAGGCAGCAACGCCATAGGCACATTCTATCCATTTGAGGGTTGCCCCGAAGTGAAATTTTTCGGGGTTGAAGCCGCCGGCGAAGGCATTGAATCTGATAAGCATGCGGCTTCTCTGGGCGCTGGAGCCGAAGGCGTCTTTCACGGCATGTTAACCTACGTTCTCCAAGACAACGAAGGACAGATACAGAATACGCACAGCATATCTGCAGGTTTGGATTATCCTGGAGTTGGGCCAGAACATTCTTTTCTTAAAACCTTGCAGAGAGCCGAATACTTCACGGCGACGGACGAGGAAGCAGCAAATGCCTTCTGCACGCTGTCGAAGGAGGAGGGCATAATTCCGGCTTTGGAGCCTTCGCATGCCTTGGCGTTTGCTATGAAGTTGGCTCGGAAAATGAAGCGGGAAGAAACGATTGTGATTACTTTGTCTGGGCGCGGGGATAAGGATGTTGAAGTTGTGGCTGATTTTCTGGGGGTGAAGATATGAGCGAGATCGAAAAGGTTTTCCAAAAGCTGAAGGCGCAGGGCGACGGCGCGCTTATAGGCTACGTGACTGGCGGCGACCCTGAGCCGCGATTTACGCCTGTGATTGCTGAAGCGCTCGTCAAAGGCGGCGTGGATATCATTGAGCTAGGTGTACCGTTCTCTGACCCGATAGCTGATGGACCTACGATTCAGGCGGCTAGTGTACGCGCGTTGCAGGCGGGGACGACGCCGAAGATGGTGTTAGGCATGGCTGG
>JABXJW010000131.1 GCA_013375395.1 Desulfobacterales bacterium | reverse complement strand
AAGGCGTGCACATTAACTTTAGCTCACTTTAGACACTCTAGGCACTTTAGCTCACTTTTTGTTGAACATGACAAAAAGTTTTCTGCCAGAAAAAACACGAATTTCACAACTAAGGAACTAACTGTCGGCCAATTACGCATCCAACGACCCACGAACAATGGCTGCAAAGGATTCGGCATCCAAGCTGGCGCCTCCCACCAAGGCGCCGTCAATGTCGTCCATGGCCATGAGCCCGGCGATGTTTCCGGGCTTCACGCTGCCACCATACAATATGCGAAGATCGTTTGCAATCGAATTCCCACAGGCCGCTTCTATCCGCGCCCTGATGAACTCGTGCACTTCCTGGGCCTGATCCTCCGTGGCGGTTTTGCCGGTACCGATGGCCCACACGGGCTCATAGGCTATGGTGAAGCCTTGAACTTCGTCGGCGCCAAGGCCCTTGATGCCTTCTTCCAACTGCTGTTGGACAACGGAAAAGGTTTGGTCTGCTTCTCTTTCAGCATCAGATTCACCCACACACATAACAGGGATCAGATCGCCAAGGAGGGCCGCCTTGATTTTCCAGTTCACCGAAGCATTGGTTTCGCCAAAATATTGGCGCCTTTCGGAATGACCGATGATTACATGGCTGCACCCCGCCGCCTTCAACATTCGGGCCGAGACTTCTCCGGTATAGGCCCCTTCGGGCTCCCAAAACAGGTTTTGACCCCCCAGTCGTATGGCAGACCCCTTGAGAATCTCGGCCACAATACCAAGCGCCGTAAAGGGAGGGGCCACCATGATATCCACATGCGTAACATCTGAAACCAAAGACCTCAACCGGCTTGCAAGTTCCGCAGCCTGCGGGCCGGTGTTGAACATCTTCCAATTTCCTGCAATCAACGGTCTGCGCCTCGCCATAACCTGAGCCTCCCTTAAAGCCTTTTTCCGATCATGGCCGCCAGTTCCACCATGCGAGTGGCATAGCCACGCTCATTGTCGTACCAGGAGAGCACCTTGACAAGATCCTCCACAACAAACGTGCAGGCAGCATCCACGATAGAAGAGTACGTGGAACCGTTAAAATCTGCCGAGACCAGCGGCAGATCGCTATATGCCAAAATTCCTTTCAGCGGACCCTCTGCCGCAGCCTTTAAGGCGCCGTTCACGTCGGCCGGGCTCAGCCCTTTTTTGTCAAGCGTAGCAACCAAGTCCACAAGAGACACATTCGGTGTCGGCACCCGTACGGCCAGGCCGTTCAACTTTCCCTTGAGCCCTGGCAAGACCAGGGCGACGGCCCTTGCAGCCCCCGTCGTGGTGGGTATCATCGAAAGGGCTGCCGCTCTGGCACGTCTGAGATCCTTGTGGGGAAAATCAAGCAGCCGCTGATCTCCCGTATACGAGTGGACCGTGGTCATGAGTCCGTTCTTTATGCCGAAGTTTTCAAAAAGCACTTTTGCCACCGGCGCCAGGCAATTTGTAGTACAGGAAGCGTTTGATATGATATGATGTTCTTTCGGACTGTAGACGGATTCATTAACACCTATCACAATCGTTATGTCCGGATCTGTGGCCGGCGCTGAAATAATCACCTTGCGGGCGCCTGCTCTCAGGTGTTTTCCGGCGCCTTCGCGGTCCCGAAAAAATCCGGTGCATTCCATAACAACGTCTACGCCCAAATCTCCCCACCGCAGGTCGGCCGGATCTCTGACGGCCGTGTACGTTACGGGGCGGCCATTGACGTTGATGGAATCATCTCCGGCTGCGATCTCGGCATCCAACGGGCCGTGGACCGAATCGTACTTTAGTAGATGCGCCATGGTAGAGGCCTCTGTGAGGTCATTGATGGCCACGACCTCGACAGCATCGTTGACAGAATCGTTTTCCAGGGCAGCCCTTAGGGCAAGCCTGCCTATACGTCCAAACCCATTAATACCGACACGAACGCTCATAGAACCCCCTTTTTGCACTTTTGCATATGTCCTTGACCATAACGATGGCATCCTCCTGCGTCTCCTTATAGTACCGGTGCCGGCGGCCTACCTCGGAAAAGCCCATCTTGCTGTAAAGTTTTATTGCTGAATCGTTAGAGGGGCGAACCTCCAGATAAGCTTTTTTTACACCACGGTCTTTGGTTAATGTCACGCTGTGCTGCAAGAGAAAGGTGGCCACGCCGCGGCGCCTGTATACGGGATGCACAGCCAGGTTCAACACATGCATTTCGTTTTCGACGAGTCTGAAAAAAACATAGGCAATAAGACGATCCGGTTTCCCGTGTTGTCTTTGTTTGACCACCAGGCCATGGGAAGTCTTCTCGAGGAGTTCACCTTCAAAAGATACCCTGTGCCAGGGCGCCGGAAACGAAGCAGTCTCGATATCCAACACGGCATCGATGTCCGCTGCGGAGACTGCGGCAAGATAGCAATCCTTGACTCTCAGCTCCCCTTGTTTCCCTTCAATACCTCACTGGCCAACGAAATACTCCTTTTCCCGTATGCCTGTACTCTCTCGGCAATCTCCCTGAGATTGCCGCCCTTGCGCATCTTGGCGGCGCGGATCAACACAGGCAGATTCACACCGGTCAGAACGTCGATCCGGTCATCCTCAAGGAATGAAAGGCTAAGATTGGACGGCGTTCCACCAAACATATCGGTCAGGATAAGCACCCCATCGCCTTGATCAACAGCCTTGATCCCGTGGGCGATCTTTTTCCTTAATTGTTCGGCGCTATGACTCAGATCGACGGAAACAGCCGTAACCGATTCCAGAGGCCCTTCCAAAATCGATTCGGCGGCTTCGATAAGGGCCTGCCCCAAACCGCTATGGGTTGCTATAACGATGCCTATCATTTAGCTTACCCCTCCATAAAATCGCTTCGCGATTATATGTAACGCGGCCTCCGGCCGCTCAAAACAAGGAAATTCCAATTCCTATTTACCTTGTTTTTAATTGCTAACTTAACTCAATATCCCGATGTGTCAAGCTTATGCGATCAACCTTCTTTTCCAAATACCGAAATATCTCATGAGCCACCACAATGGAACGATGTCTTCCACCGGTGCAGCCGACCGCAATGGTCAAATACGATTTTCCTTCCCTCTCATAAAGTGGTATCAAAAAGCCAAGCAGATCCAAAAACTTGCCCAAGAAAATGTCGGTTTCGTCACATTTGCCGACAAACGCCCGCACCTGGGGCGCCGTGCCGTCCAGGTCTTTCAATTCAGGTACAAAATGGGGATTGGGCAAAAAACGAACATCGACCACCATGTCTGCCTCATGGGGGATACCATACTTGAAACCAAAAGACAGGATATGAACCTCGACCTTGCCGGCATGGGTTACCTTGACCACATGGCGCGATACGATAGTCTTGAGTTCGTGAACATTGTAATGCGACGTATCAATGACCTTGTCGGCGATCGCCCTGAGGCCTTCAAGTTGCTCCCTTTCGGCACGTATTCCCGCCAAGAGACTCTTTCCCCCGGACAGGGGATGATGCCTTCGGGTCTGACTGTAGCGCCTGAGGAGCACTTCTTCCGAGGCTTCAAAGAAAAGTACTTCAAATTGATAACCTTTGCCTCTGAGGGTGTCGAGCACATCGGCATAGCTCGCCAGAAACCCCCTTTCCCTGATATCCATGACGAGGGAAAGCTTCGAGATCTCCCACGGCTGCCGAAGTTCCAAGAATTTCGGCAAAAGCACAACCGGCAAGTTGTCTACACAGAAGAATCCGATGTCTTCCAATGCCTTGACGGCCGTACTTTTCCCGGAGCCCGAAAGTCCGGTGATGATGATGATTTTTTGCTGTTCCAACTAGATCTGCAGCTCAGGGATGAGGAAACCTGGTCCGACCGCCTCGCAAAATCAGAACTCTTGGTCTTCCTTTGAAATCACGTTGTAAACTTCCTTGCCGTTGGCAGCGTTCATGAGTCGCTCTTTAAACACACTGCTTTTCAGCAATTTGGAGATTCTGGCGAGCATCTTGAGATGAGCGCCAGTGGAATCTTCCGGAGCCAACAATAGAAAGAAGATGTGTGCAGGTTTGCCGTCCATGGCTTCAAAATCGACACCCTTGTGGCTCCGCCCAAAACCCATCAACATAGACTCGATAGACTTCAACTTTCCATGAGGGATGGCGATGCCGCCCCCAATGCCTGTGCTGCCGAGGCGCTCACGTTCCAAGAGTACGCGAATCATCTCCTCGTGGCTAACACCGGAGGACCGTGCAAGGGGATAAGCGAGCTCTTCCAATACCCCTTTCTTGTCAGTGGCATCCAGTTCGGCAATGATTGCCCCTTCTTTGAGAGTTTCCAGTATTTTCATGTTATATCCGGCACTTGTTTTGTTTATCGTGTTTAACTGCTTTGCGAACTGGGTTGAATCAAGCCGTAATTACCGTCTTTCAGGCGATACAGCACATTTACCTGTTGACTCTGAGCATTGGTAAAAACCAAAAAACTGTCTTTGATCAGCCGCATTTGCAAAACCGCTTCATCCACATCCATAGGCTTGTACTCAATACTCTTCATCCTCATGATTCTGGGCATCGGCTCATGCTCCGGATCTTCTGATGACGCAACACCCGCTTCCTCATAGGGAAAGGTCTTGGATCTGGCGGCTGTTGATCGACGTTTTTTGAATTTCTTCTTGTTTTTCTTGATCTGCTTGTCAAGCTTGTCCAGAGCCATGTCTATGGCCGAATACATATCAGATGTCTCTTCGTGAGCATTGATCACAAATCCATCTGCACTGATATTTATTTCTGCGATATGCCGAAATTTTTCCACGGTCAACACAACGGTCGCTTTGGCGGGATTCTCAAGGTATTTGTCGAATCGATCGAGTTTTTCAAATGCATAGGCTTTCAGGGTCTCCGATGGGTCAAGGTTCATAAAAGTTACTGATTTTTGCATTCTGATGGGCCCCCCTCTGTATCTTCTTGCGTTTATTGGATGGCAGGACGCCCAGCATTTCACGGTATTTGGCAACCGTTCTGCGGGCTACGTTAATGTTTGAAGTTCTCAGGATTTCAACCATCTTCTTGTCACTATACGGCTTGGCAGGGTCTTCGGATTGGATGATTTGGCGAATTCTTTCCTTGACACTGGCCGACGCAACGGTCTGGCCGTCAAGTCGGCTGATAGAACTATTGAAGAAAAACTTTAACTCAAAAGTCCCTTGCGGGGTGTGGACATATTTGTTGGTGGTAACACGGCTCACGGTCGATTCGTGCATTCCGATGTCGTCGGCCACATCCCGCAATACCATCGGTTTCAAATTGCAGATCCCATTTTCCAGAAAATCCCGTTGAAAACGAATAATGCTCTTAACTACCTTGTAAATGGTCCTTTGGCGTTGGTGAATGCTTCGAATCAACCACACGGCAGACCGGAGTTTATTCTGAATATAATCTCTCGTATGGCTTGAAAACGCTTCCCCCTTATTCAAGGCCTCCCTGTAAAAGGAGCTTACCCGCAGTTTCGGCATGCCGTCTTCGTTCAGAAGAATGACGAATTCTTCTCCCATCTTGTATACAAATATGTCAGGGCTAATGTACTGAGGGGCTGCGTCACTAAACTCGCGACCTGGCTTTGGTTCCAGGTTGGTAATAACCTCCACGGCAGACAGCACGTCATCAAAGGAAACACCCAGAGCATGGGCAATAGCTTTGTAGTTCTTGTTTTCCAGGTGTTTGAAGTGGTCGTTGATGATGTGAAGCGCAATGGAGCCGTCCAGCCCCAGGTGCCCGGCCTGAATCAATAAACACTCTTTTAGATCCCTGGCACAGACGCCAATGGGATCAAACGACTGCATTTTCTTCAGGACTTTTTCCACCTGTGAGGTATCTGCTCCGGTCAGAGCTGCGAGCTCATCCGCACTGGCCCGGAGATAGCCGTCACTGTTGAGGTTGCCGATGATAGCACTGCCGATCCTTTCTTCGGTCTCGTTTGGAAGGGACAGGAGAAGTTGCCACATAAGGTGATCAACCAACGACTCTCGCCGGGACAAGAAATTTTCATATTCAGGGGTTTCCCGCTCTTCCGGTTCATAATACACGGGGCTTGAAGCATTGTATTCGTCTAAATAGTTCGACCAATCAATGTCCTCCCTGGCAGTTTCTTCAACGCTTACGGGTTTTAATGGAGGCGGCTCCGGCGGCGGCCCGGAGTGATGTTCATCTGCAGCGCCATCCCCGGGTTGTGTCTCCTCCGGCGAGTCCTCAAGAAGTGGGTTTTCCACCATTTCTTGATTGATCACCTCTAACAGCTCCAGCCGGGACAATTGCAGCAGCTTGATCGCCTGCTGAAGCTGCGGCGTCATGACCAACTGCTGTGTCAGGCGTAATTGTTGTCGAAGTTCTAAAGCCATTTGTACTTGGTTTGCTCCGCCGGCAATTGGAGTGGGGTCTACAGCCTACAATAAGGTACTACAGATTCAACGAATTGCACAATACAAACCTTGACGGCTTCGTAAAAAGTCCTATTTCCCCTCCCCTGGCGGGAGGGGGATGCAACCGGCTGAAATGCCTCATTTTTCACCCTCACCCCAACCCTCTCCCTTGACGGGAGAGGGGGTATTTTCGACTTTTTACGAGACCATCAACCTTGACGCCTTCGTAAAAATCAAAAGACTGCCTCTCCCGACACTGCAGGGGAACGTGGGCTTTTTACGAGTTTGTCAAACCCCGGGTTACATTCGGAAACGTTTGCCCAAATAGATTTCCCGGGCCACATCGCTCGATACAATGGCCTCCGGAGGTCCTGATTCAATTATCACACCGTCGTTCAAAATGTATGCCCGGTCACAAACCCCCAGGGTCTCCCGGACATTGTGGTCTGATATGACCACGCCAATCCCTCGCTCCTTGAGCTGTCCTATGATCTTTTGTATATCAATCAATGCTATGGGGTCAATGCCGGCAAAGGGCTCGTCAAGAAGTATAAATGAAGGCGCAGTTACCAGAGCGCGCGTGATCTCTACGCGCCGTCGTTCCCCGCCTGACAAGGCATAGGCCTTCCGCCGCGCCAAATGCCCGATATTCAATTCTTCAAGGAGTCCGTTGAGACGAGTGTATCGCTCGGGCCTTGGAATTGGCATGGTCTCCAGAATCGCCAAAATGTTTTCTTCCACGGTAAGCTTCCTAAATATACAGGACTCCTGCGGCAGATACCCGATCCCTTTGCGCGCCCTGACATACATAGGATAAGAGGTAATGTCGTCTCCGTTCAAGAAAACATTGCCCTCGTCAGGACGTACGAGTCCGACGATAGTGTAAAACGTTGTGGTTTTTCCCGCCCCGTTGGGGCCCAGAAGCCCCACAACGCTGCCGCTCTTTACCTCAAGGCTGACTGAATCAACCACGCGCTTGCGCTTGTAAATCTTGACCAGGTCCTTTGCCGATAAGACTGCCATATCTATTTCATCAACCCCTCTTCACCTGCGGTATAAAAGGTGGCTTTCACCGGTCCTTCCACCCCGCCTTCCACCAGGTTTCCGTTTTCATCTTGAAGCAGGGTGATCTTTTTCCCTCGGATTACGTTCTCACCGGACCACACTGTCGCATCGTCTCCGCTGAGCACCAACACCTTTTGATCGGCATTGTAAACGGCCTTTTCCGCAACAGCTCTCCTGGTCTTATTGTCAAATACAATCTCGACATTACCATGGGAAACAACCTTTTCGATTCTGGCAGCCCCTCCAGTGGCATCGCCATCCGATCTGTAGAAAATCTTGATACGATCAGCAGTTACGACCGTATCCTGCTGGGTGGCCGTGACGTTTCCCGTAAACTCAACCCATCCCATCCCATGGTGCGACGTCACCGCGTCTGAGGTAATGTGGATAGGTGATCCCGGCTCTGTTTGCTCTTTGGCCTCTGTCCGTTGGGGCTCAGATGCAACAGGGCTCGCCGCCCACAACTCCAGAAACACAAGGATAATCAAGACCAGCCATTTGAAGCTCCCCGCAGCAAGCTGCGGGGAATGTTCTGCCTGACGGCAGTGCTTCGCGGCGACCGTAAGGAATTCTGACATTTTTAGATTCGCTCGCTTTTGCGGTTCAGTTGATCCGTTTTTTTCATCTTCACAATGGGCGCAAGTTTGCAAACACGGCCTCTACGCCCCCACTCACTACGGCCTGTTCGGTGTTAAGATAAAAAATCATACTGTGGCCGGAAAGCCGGATCCCCTTTGCCTTGACAAAAACCGGTGTGTCCGTGGAAATAGATCGGTTTTTGCAGTCATAGCGCAGCCTTTCCGTTTTCAACTCATATGCGCCGCTTCGCAACACCACACCACCGGATACTTCCATGTCCTTGGTATCGGTCAACAGCACACCGTCTCGACTGGCAAGATGTACCGTCCTGCCGTCCTTGAGAAAAAAGGTTGCAGAGATATCATTGAAAGACGTCTTGTTCTCCGCCTTTTGATATTGTGCCGACTCAGCTTCCAGTATCCATTCGTTCACGCCATCCCTGGTTGCCACTTGTCGAATGTGACTCAGGCTGATATCCCTATTTTTGGGCAAGTCCGAAAGCAGTACCTCCGGCTCATTGCTGATACTATGGTAGCTGAACCAGCCAACCCCAAGCCCGGCAAGCATCAGACCAATGAGACAAAACAGGACTGTACGTATGTTCGACATTTTTATTTATGACGGCTTCGTAAAAAGTCATGACCCAGGTCATTGCGAGTGCAACGACGAGGCAATCTAATAGATACAAGCACTTAATATGCACGAGATTGCTTCGCTCCGCTCGCAATGACCTGTTTTTCGCCTTTTTACGAATTTGTCATTTATGGCATTCCGCCTTTTTGGTGTAAACCTTCCGATACGGTTTGGGATACAGCGCTCCGTATCGCCTTAAGCTGTTCCAGAAGAGGTCTTAACCCGTTTAGCGCAAGTGAATTCGGACCGTCACAAAGGGCACGTTCCGGGTCTTTGTGAACCTCAATGAAGATGCCGGCCACACCGGCGGCCGCTGCTGATCGGGCCATCATAGGGACAAATTCCCTTTGTCCCCCGGAAGACTTTCCCGCACCCCCCGGCAGTTGGACACTGTGTGTGGCATCGAATACCACAGGCCATCCAAACCCCAGCATCACGGCCAGGCTGCGGAAGTCAACGACCAGATTATTATAGCCGAAGCTGGTCCCTCGTTCAGTCAAAAGAACCTGGCGATTACCCGTAGACACCACCTTTTCTATAATATGCCGTACGTCCCACGGGGCCAAGAACTGCCCTTTTTTAATATTGACCGGTTTTCCTGCTTCAGAAACCGCCACAACGAAATCCGTTTGCCGACACAAGAAAGCGGGAATCTGCAGCACATCGAGCACTTGGGCGGCCGGAGCAATCTCCTCGAATCGATGAACATCGGAAAGCACCGGAATGCCGAGTTTATCCCTAATGGTAGAAATGATCTCGAGCCCTTTGGAAAGCCCTGGTCCACGGTAGGAACTTAGTGAAGTTCGGTTGGCCTTGTCATAGGAGGTCTTGAATATAAACGGGATTTGGAGTTCATCCGTGAGATCCTTCAGTAAGGCCGCTGCCTCCATAGTCGATTCAAGAGTCTCGATCACACATGGGCCAGCGATCAAAATAAGCTGATCTCCTTCCCCAATGGTTGTTCCCCCTATGTTAACGACCTGTTGCATGCGATATCTGTGCCAACAAGAGCGGGTTAAAAGAGATAAAGCACCTAAATTAAGCAACACCATATATTTTTTAACCTACACCGCGGAAAATGTCAAGAATCACAGAAGCAGAAGCCAAAAGGGGAAATCGACCTTGATTCTACCCTGACAAATTGCTATGGTCCGTTGCAATTTCATGGGACAACAATGACGGCTTCGTAAAAAGTCCAACTTCTGCGTTGCGCTGCATCCTTCGTCACTGCGGCGTACCATAAGTACGCCT
>JABXJW010000130.1 GCA_013375395.1 Desulfobacterales bacterium | reverse complement strand
GGTACGTCGCACAAGCGATCCCGCAGATTGACGCCGAGATTGCGGAAAAGGGCCATTTATGGATGGAAACTAACTAAAAGCTCAAATGTTGCGTTTCATCAAAGGGTCCGGTCCATACCAAGCTGGAGTCAGCGACACGGATGAAATGAATGTCTGAGGCCCGGGCTGGCTCAGGAGAGGGCGGCAAGCGTGAAGCACATCCGATGAGGCGCGGACTTGTGAAGGCCAAAAAGAGCCATATGCAGATGCTACGGCGATATGCGCGCGCCTCCTGCATAGTCCCATGGGGTATGCCCCTTATAACACCCCTTTGGTGGAACGAACTCCGGTAATCCTTTCATCCCGCATGGTGGCCTCATCAAGCGCCTGGCCAAAGGCTTTGTATACGGCCTCAATGATGTGATGGGTGTTCTTGCCGTAAATGAGATTGATATGCAGCGTTGTGCCGCTTTTGTTGACAAAGGCCCTAAAGAATTCCTGGACCAGTTCCACATCAAAGCCTCCGGTAGTCCCTCGCCTAAAATCGACCCGGTAGACCAAAAAGGGCCGATTTGAAAAGTCAATGACAACACAGGCCAATGCCTCGTCCATGGGAACCATTCCGCTGCCATAACGTCTTATCCCTTTTCTGTCCCCCAATACCTTGTTAAAGGCCTCGCCTAGGACTATCCCTACGTCTTCAACCGTGTGATGCCAGTCTACCCCAAGATCGCCCTTTGCACTTAAGGTGAGATCAAAAAAACCATGGGCCGTCATCAAGGTGAGCATGTGGTCCAGAAAAGGGACACCTGTTGTGATGGTCCCCTTCCCCCCACCATCGATGGTCAACTCGAGCGTCACGTCCGTTTCCTTGGTAGTGCGTGTAACCTTGGCTGAGCGCCTTTTTAACATTCTCGAATTCCTCCTGGCGACTTACGTATCGGGCCAAGCTTGAGGGAATACTGCCGGATATGATCGCGGTAAGGTGGTGGAGATGAGGGGATTCGAACCCCCGACCTGCGCGTTGCGAACGCGCCGCTCTCCCAGCTGAGCTACATCCCCAGTAGCTGTTTTTAGGTTTCTTGTGTTTCTCTGGTTTCTCGGGTTAAAACTCAATTAACACTAACTACTGCCACAAAGAAAAAAATGCAAGGCTATTTTGGATTGTGGGGCTACGATGAATAAAATGCCTTGATTTTGTGTACAACGTAGGACTTCTGCTCATAGGTTAGTTCCGGATAAACGGGAAGCGCTAGCGTTTCCTTTGCGGCCGCTTCCGCAATTGGTAAATCACCCCCTTTACCGTTTAGGTATTTGAAACACGGCTGCAGATGCATCGGAACAGGATAGTATATTTCTGTGCCGATACCGGCATCTTGAAGGTATTGCTTCAGTTCGTCCCTCTTGTCTTTAAGACAAATGACAAACTGATTGTATATGTGCCGATCAGTGTTTTCCAACGGGAGCCTGATCAAATGATCCAATCCTGCACGGCCGAAAAGTTCCCGATAGCGTGCTGCATTGTTCTGACGTGCCGCAGTCCATCGGTCCAAATGGCGCAATTTGACAAGAATGATAGCGGCCTGTAGGGCGTCCAAGCGAAAGTTTCCTCCCAAAAGCCTATGATAGTACTTGGGACTTGATCCGTGCACGCGCAGTATTTTCATGGCCTCGTATAAGGAACCTGAAGAGGTTGTGACAATGCCGCCATCACCAAAGGCGCCAAGGTTCTTGGATGGAAAGAATGAAAAACAGCCCGCGTCGCTCATGGAGCCCGCCCTCCTGCCCCTGTATTCCGAGCCTATGGCCTGGGCTGCATCCTCGATCACCAAAAGATCCTCAGCACGGGCAAGTTCAAGAATCGCGTCCATGTCGCAACATTGACCGTACAGATGCACGGGAATAATTGCCTTGGTCCGCTTGGTTATCTTATCCCTTATGAGGCGCGGGTCCATATTGTAACTTCCTTCTTCTATGTCCACGAAGACCGGCACAGCGCCAACACGAGCAATAGAGCCCACAGTGGCAAAAAAAGTATAAGGGGTGGTAATCACCTCATCTCCGGGGCCGATTCCTGCAGCCATCAATGAAATCAATAGGGCGTCAGTTCCGGATGATACCCCAACAGCAAACTTGCATTGGCAATATTGCGCAACCTCTTTTTCCAACTGCTCAACCTTTGGGCCAAGAATGAAGCGCTGGCTCTCATAGAGTTCAACAGTGACGGCAAGGATCTCGTCTTTGATGGTGTCGTATTGAGCCTTGAGATCTAAGAGCGGAACCTTCATTGCAATTTTTCCCTTCTTTGCGGGCAATATGTCTTTTTAGAAAGTCTGCCCTAATGCCAGATAAACAATACAGCAAGAGTATGAATTACTTCAGTGGCCCGGCCTCAAAAAAAGATCCCCCCTGACGGCGTACAAACATCTCTGCCCTATTTGTTGTAAACAATATTATGCTCCCATTAGTAAGTCAAGAGTAAGTCAAGCTCGAAGGTAACTTCAGGCCGTTAGTTGGTTTCCGTCCGGAAACGGCATCTTTTGCCCCGATACTGCATTTTCTCTCCGAGCTGTAGGCCTCCAGCCCGGAGGCCTACGCCCCGGAGGGCTCTACGAGCCGGAAGCCGCAGGTTTGCGCCTGCGGCTTGTGAAAAGGCTATCCTCGATCCGCCTCAGGCGGAGTACGCCTGCGGTCCAATCCTTGTGCGGTCTTGTCTTGGGACAAAATCTACCATTTCCGGATAGACATTAGTTATGAATTTCATGCTTTTTCCGGCAGAACATTTTAAGAGATAGTCAGCCTGTTCATAAGGCGAAAGCCGCAATACGCGAAACATTGAAAGCACGAAATAGAATGTCATCCAGACTTTCGTGTGTTGCGGCGTTCGCGTTGAGAAGAAGCGTATTTTCGTGCTTTGCGGCTTTTCGCCTTGAGAAGAGGCGTGATAAATTTATTTTTTGGTTCCGGCCCGTCCGCCACCGGCCCGCTCGCCACGCCCGGCAACGCGAGGCTCAGCTTTCATAAAAAAACTTTTCTGCCAGAAAAGGCACGAATTCTAGAACCAAGGAACTAAAGAAGGAGTCGGGGAAAAGACCCTTCAAAAAGCATATTGGAGAAGATATCAAAAAAAACGATACACAGAAAAAGTTTTGTCGAAACAAGGACGCTCGGTCACGCTAAAATTGATTGCTCTGCCGAATTCTGACGATATTATAGTATGCATTTGTTAAAAACTTCGAACAAGCGATTAATATTCATTGACTTTCGCCACAAATCCTTTATAATCCTAATTAATATGACCTTCATTTATTGACTAACTCAAGTTTCGCAGCCGTAGATTGAATCAGAGAGCCATATGAACAAAGTACAACTCATAGAAGCTCTTAGTAAGGAAGCCGACCTATTAAGAACCAAGGCCAAGATGGTGGTTGAGCTATTCTTTGATAAAATATCCAATGCCCTGTCAAGCGCCGACAGAGTGGAGATCCGTGGATTGTGCAGTATTTTTGTGAAGGAATATAGGCCATATACCGGCAGAAATCCCAAGACCGGAGAACCAACCCAGGTGCCACCGAAAAAGCTACCCTTCTTCAAATGCGGCAAGGAACTGAAAGAAAGGGTGGACCACAGACAAATCTAGAAAAGGAGGAAAGTGTAGATGAAAGAGTTGAAAAAGGATTTGCAGGCTGTAACCAAGGAACTCAAGGCAACCGCAAAGAAAACGGAAAAATTGACAAAGGCGGTTGACAAACTCGAAAAGGCGCAACCTGCCAAGAAAGGCAAAGTCAAAACCAAGGCAAAAACGACTAGAAAGGTTACTGTTAAGAAAGCTCCCGCAAAAAAGAGAGTCGCAACCGAGAAAAAGCCCTCTGTATTGACGGCCACCGACGAGGTCATCAAGATTGTCAAAAGGTCGAAGAAGGGCGTTGATGTCCCCATGTTGATAAGAAAGACAGGGTTTGAAGATAAGAAGGTAAGGAATATCCTCATGAGGGCCTCCAAGCTGGGCAAAATCAAGAGAGCTGCTAGAGGGATTTATGTAGCTGCGTAATCCTGACCGCTCGGTTTTAGCTACATGAAAGAAAGCTACAAGGATTTGCTCCTTGTTTGTGTTAGTTTCCGAGCCCCTGGTGTATCTATCCTCACCAGGGGTTTATCTATTGGCTTCCACCCTGCTCATGCATGCTTCAAACAGGCTAACCCTTTAATATCCTTGACCTGAACACAGATCTTGTGATAGCCTGGTCATCTATTGAACAACAATGCACTAACTGCTGATGTGAAAGCGAAATTAGAGAATGTCGTGCTTTCTCCGGCACGCAGGTTGCTGAAAAGGCTTTAGATTGCTCGCGCGTCCCACCTTGTTCAACAAGGGCAAAACACGGTTCGTGGACGCGATGTGTTGCTTGATTCTGAAAAAGTAGCCGCGCACAGAGGTATTGAACCGAAAGCAATAGCCTAGCTCGGACAAGCCCGCCCTCCTGCCAGGACCGCCCGGCATTCGTCCGACCTGCCCGCTCGCCTCGCGATGCCGGGCGTGGCTGACGGGCGGAGTGAGGCGGACCGGCAGGAACCGAACAGGGAAGAAACTGATCACGCCTCTTGTCAAGGCGAACGCCGCAAAACACGAAAGTACAAAAACACGAAAATGAGAAATTGGAAGCGGCAACTAGTGTACTATAATGTCTTGTTGATAATGCAGATAGATTCATCACTATCATAGCCAAAAATTGAAGGAAAAAGCCATGAAAACGGCGAACGATACAACTTCCGCCATCCCTTCCGACTTTATCCGAAATATTATCGCAGAAGACTTGAAGACAAATAAGACCCGAGGTCGAGTGGTGACCAGATTTCCACCGGAGCCGAACGGCTATCTGCATATCGGACACGCAAAGTCCATCTGCCTCAACTTCGGGATCGCCGCCGAAAACGGAGGCATTTGCAACCTGCGATTCGATGACACCAATCCGATCAAGGAAGAGGTTGAATATGTGGAATCGATCAAGGAAGATGTGCGATGGCTTGGATTCGACTGGGGCGATCGGCTGTTTTATGCCTCCGACTACTTTGAACAACTATATCAGTATGCCGTGCAGTTAGTCAAGTCCGGCAAGGCGTATGTTTGCGACTTGAGTGCAGATGAGATCAGACGGTACCGGGGCACCTTGACAGAGCCCGGCAAAGACAGTCCGTACCGCAGTCGTTCGGTCGAAGAAAATCTGGACCTGTTCGAGCGCATGCGGTCAGGAGAATTTGAGGACGGTTCACGCGTACTTCGGGCAAAGATTGATATGGCATCCGGCAACTTGAATATGCGAGACCCTGTGATCTACCGCATACTCCTGGCAGAACATCACAGAACAGGCGACAAGTGGTGCATCTATCCGATGTATGACTTTGCCCATTGCCTTTCGGATTCCATAGAAAGGATCACACATTCTATTTGCACGCTGGAATTTGAAGATCACCGCCCGTTGTACGACTGGTTCCTTGACGAATTGAACGCCGATTGTCATCCACGGCAGGTCGAATTCGCGAGGCTTAATCTAAGCTACACCGTAACGAGTAAACGAAAGCTCGCACATCTGGTAGAACAAGGCCATGTCACAGGATGGGATGATCCGCGAATGCCCACACTATCCGGTTTGCGCAGACGCGGCTATACACCGGAGTCAATCAGAAAGTTTGCTGAACGCATCGGAGTGGCCAAAAAGGACAGCATAGTCGATATAGCACTGCTGGAACACTGCATTCGCGAGGACTTGAATGAACGTGCTACGCGTGTGATGGGTGTGTTGCGGCCGCTTCGGGTGGTCATAGACAACTATCCGGAAGACCGGATGGAAGAGTTGGAGGCCATAAACAATCCGGAGGATCCCGGCATGGGGACACGCAAGGTCCCTTTTTCGCGTGTGCTGTACATCGAACGAGACGATTTCCGCGAAGAGCCGCCGAAAAAATTCTTTCGTCTGGCGCCCGGCCGTGAGGTGAGGCTGCGATACGCCTATTTTATCACATGCCTGGAGGTGGTCAAGGATCAGCAAACCGGCGAAGTGGTCGAGCTGCACTGTACTTATGATCCTGAAACACGAGGTGGTTGGTCTCCGGACGGACGCAAGGTCAAGGCAACGTTGCACTGGGTTTCGGCGGCCCACTCACTCAAAGCCGAAGTGCGCATGTACGACCATCTCTTCACAAAGACGAACCCAAGCGATGAAAAGGATGGCGCTGATTTCAATGCCTATTTGAATCAGAACTCGCTCGAGACGTTGAACTCGTGTTGCGTTGAACCAAGTCTGGCAGGCGCAGCACCGGCAAGTCGTTACCAGTTCGAAAGGTTGGGTTATTTCTGCGTCGATTCCGTTGATTCTTCCGATGAAGCATTGGTATTCAATCGGACTGTAACGTTGCGTGATACCTGGGCCAAGATCGAAAAGGCGCAGATGAGGAGGACGATTGCCGATGGATCTTCTTGAAGCAATTTACACTCGCAGAAGCATAAGAGAATATACTGATCAGCCGGTGGAAGGAGAGCGTTTGACAGAGATTATCAAGGCCGGGACATGGGCCCCATCCGGCCTAAATAACCAGCCGTGGCGTTTTGTTATTCTAAGAGACAAGCATGTTCGCTTTGAGCTTGCAAGCTTAACGAAGTATCATAAGATCATAGAGAATTCCCCTGCCTGTATCGCGGTATTTATAGACAGAAACGCAATGTACAATGAAGTAAAAGACCATCAGGCGATGGGGGCCTGCATTCAAAACATGCTGCTTGCGGCACATGCCCTTGGGCTTGGCGCGGTCTGGCTGGGCGAAATATTGAAAAATGCCGACAAGGTGCGCGCACTCCTTCAACTGCCCGAAGAGATGGATCTCATGTCAGTTGTGGCAGTGGGATATCCGGCTGATCGCAACCAACGCTCTCACCGTAAAGAGGTCTCAGAAGTTCTGATAAAAGAGTTGTAATCTGCAACCTTTCGCAGGCCCTTCACGATTATCATAATGATTAGACTGCAACCAATGGGTTCAACGAGTTGCAACTTAACAACATTACGTTGACAAAATATCAAGAGTTGTATTTTTTCAACAAGACCACAGCATTATGTCCCCCGAAGCCAAATGAATTATTCATTGCGATATTTACTTCGCAATGTTCGGCTTTGTTTGGGACATAATATAAATCACATTCAGGATCAGGATTTTCATAATTGATTGTGGGAGGAACAACACCTTTTTCCATAGCAAGTAGACAAACAGCGGTTTCAACGGCTGCAGCTCCTCCCATAAGATGACCCATCATTGACTTGCTTGAACTAATCTTAACCTTGTAAGCATAATCCTTAAAGACTTTCTTAATCGCTTTTGTCTCTGATAGATCATTGTCGGGTGTTGAAGTGCCGTGGGCATTAATATAATCAACATCTTTATAGCTGATGCCCGCCCTGGCGATGGCAAGTTCAATAGCTCGCGCAATTTCAAAAGAATCCGGATGAGGAGCCGTGATATGGTAGGCGTCGGATGTAAGGCCGTATCCTGTAATCTCGGCATAGATGCGAGCATCTCGTTTGAGTGCGTACTCAAGGCTTTCAAGGACCACCATGCCGGCGCCTTCACCCATAACAAAGCCTTTACGGTCGCGATCAAAAGGCCTGCTCGCTTTTTGTGGCTCATCATTATAATCCTTGCACAACGCATTCATGTTCATGAAAGAACCAAAACCCAAAGTGGTCTGATATCCTTCCGTGCCGCCGGCGATCATCACATCCGCATCTCCTAACATTATATCCTTGGCAGCATATATGATTGAATGAAGGCCGGTTGCGCACGCACTTGCCGCACCCATACTCGAATTGTTCAGCTTGTATTTCAGGCTGATATTTCCTGCGGCAGCGTTCGGCATAATCATAGGAACAAAAAACGCGCTGACAAAGGAAGCACCATTCTTGCCTTTCTTCTCCCTCAAGAAGAATTGTTCCTTTTCATTCTCAATGGTTGTCAATCCACCAATCCCCGATCCGACAATGACTCCGATGTTTGGATTCGTCTCCTTAATGGGCAGTTGGGCATCTTCAATGGCCTGATGGGCGGCGCCTACAGCATATTGGCTAAAAGGATCGAGTCTTCTAATTTCCTTCTTATTTATGCCATAGTCTAATGGGTCAAAATCCTTAACCTCTGCCGCTATCTTACAATCATACTTGGAAGCGTCAAGCTTGGTAATTCTGTCTGCGCCCGAAACTCCTTCTTCAAGAGCATTCCAGAACCGCTCTTTCCCGCATCCAATTGGTGTTACAAGACCAATACCTGTTATCACAACCCTTCTCATTTTCTTGAGACCTCCCTATGACCAACTTTCAAAAATTTTCTGTGTGTTTTCTGTGTGTTCTAGCTGTGTAGAATTCGTTTGAGGCGTAAAATAAGAAGTTTATGAAGAAGGGACTTGACTGTCAAGTGAAATCGCTTGTAAATCAAAAACAAGTATCGTGATTCAAGGCTTCTCCATAAGGTGAGACCAAATCTTGGGATGAAGTTGAGTGGCTGGACGGCATCATGGGGCGTCTAGGCAACATCTTCGAGTGTATCAGGTGCGAACCTGTCAAAAAAATAGCCCATTGATTTTCCCTCATTACCACATCAATGGTGTAGGGTGTAGTTTTGGATGAAATATTCCAACTGAGATATCTGGTTGTGCGTCAGCTTGGCGAATTGCACACCACATCTTCTCATTGTTATGGAATTCAAAGGGACTTCGTCGCCAATTTCGAAATCCGAAATGATTTCAAACCGCACCCCGTCCAAATAAAAACCATTATCGGAAAAAAATAAGCCTAATTCAAATGATCCATTTGACCGCTCTTCGTCAGCAATATAGCAAAAGGCAAGCCCACCCACGCTTATATCTATAATTTGACCCAGTTTGGCAGATCCAGACGTGAGCAGAGCAAGTGCACCGTCCTTGGCATGGAATCGCGTATGTTTCCTTCGCTCAACCAGCTTCTTTCTTTTGATCATGACACAAATTCCGTCTCAGCAGTTTTTGCTGGTTAATCATAATGGGTCAGAACGACGGCGGGAAATAGCCTGTTCTTCACAAGCATAGATGCAAAAATCATACAAGATCAGGCCATCGGAGCATTGCCTTTTGGTTTTAAGGACTTAGCTCTAAATACAAGAAACCTCAGATCTACAATATTGGGTAATTAAGGCTATATATTGGGAAAAGAAATGCCATTTTGAAGTAACTAGAGTAACAGAAGCGCGAGGGGAAAAGTCCGGAATAAGAGGCATCTTCGTTATCCAGGATCAAAAACGCTCATTGGATATCAGGACTAGTTGGTGCTCATTCCGGCAAGTATCTCCCCATCAAAAAAGGCAAGGGCTTGAGTGCAGATCCCATCGCACATTGCATCCACCTGTTCCTCTATCTCTCGTGCGCAGACAAATGCTTTGCCCGGTGGAGCGTTTATCCAGACATTGTCTGTTATCGGGTTCTTTTCTATGGTCCCTCCGTGTTGTTCCACAATCGACCGAATGACATTTAATGATAAGACATAGAGCGTAATCTTTTCGTGTCTCATGATAGAAACCTTTCTTGTTCAATGGCATCTTTTGGTCATATCGGCACATTCGAAAAAACCTATAGCAGCAAGCAAAAAATATGGACGCAATTCAAACCCCCAGTATCGCAATTTCCTGTACTATTGACGACAGCCGCCAAGGGGGATCCTTTTTTGAACTCTGGTAACTGATATTGCCTGATGGATCCCACAACGGCGCCATATTGGGCAAACGGTCATGGCCCTGTTACAATAGGCTTGTTAGCTTGTTTCCATCCATAAATGGCCCTTTTCTCCGCCTCAGGCGGATCAATCTGCGGGATCGCTTGTGCGACGTACCAATGTACGTCTCCGCGCAATCCCTTGATTTGACTCGGGGCATCCAT
>JABXJW010000129.1 GCA_013375395.1 Desulfobacterales bacterium | reverse complement strand
TTATATCGATGCGCTTGAAAAGCACCTGAGCCAACACGGCCCGAAGGCCGTCTGCCAGGGTCGATCGGACCTGCGCTTGCTGGTCTGCCGGAAAGACCTCGATCATGCGGTCTATCGTGGTTATGGCGCTGGTGGTGTGCAGGGTTCCAAATACCAGATGTCCGGTGTTGGCCGCTTCAACGGCCAGGGAGATCGTTTCAAGATCTCTCAACTCCCCTACCAGAATAATGTCCGGATCTTCACGAAGGGCTCCTCGAAGGGCGGTTGAAAATGACCTTGTATGGGCGCCTATTTCCCGCTGATTCACCACGCACCCTTGACTCTTGTGTACGAATTCGATGGGGTCTTCAATCGTAATGATATGGTCTTTTCGGGTCTTGTTCGCACGGTTGACAATGGCCGCCAGTGTTGTGGATTTGCCGCTCCCCGTAGGGCCTGTGACCAGGACCAGTCCTCGTGGCAGCGACGCCAGCTTTGATACTACAGGCGGCAGCCCCAGTCGCTCGACCGAGAAGATTTCGTTGGGAATTTCCCTAAAGACCGCGGCCACACCGTTTCTTTGCATAAAAAAATTTGCCCGATAGCGCGCAAGGCCGGGAACCTCATATCCAAAATCTATGTCCCCGGTCTCTTCAAATACCTTGACCTTGTCTTCCGGTGCAATTTCATAAAGCATGGCCCTGAGTCCATCATTGTCCAGAACATTGTACTTCACCCTCTCTATCTCGCCGGCAATCCGCAGCATCGGCGCCTGACCCGCAACGAGGTGGAGGTCTGAAGCCCTATGCTCATGCATCAAGTTGAAAAACGCATCAATTTTTGCCATAGTTTTTTTGCCCCTAGGTGCTCTTGATAAATTTGAGTTTGTCTTCAGCCTCTTCCTCGGTTTCCATTGCCTCTTTATTCATGTCCAGAAGCTTGGTGTGGGCTTCCAGGAAAGTTCTGATTTCAAGCTCGACTTGCATCCGTTGCCTTTTGAGTTCCGAAATATCCCCGTGAAGCTGATAAAGCCGGGTATCGGCTGAACTCAATATCTTTTCGGCCTTCACGTGTGCTTCCGATATGATCAACTCGGCTTCCTTTTCGGCATTATTCTTCATGTCGTCCAGCGTTTTTTGGGCATTGACCATGGCCTGCTTGAATGCCTTTTCTCGGTCTCGAAAATCCCGGATATCGAGTTTGAGTTTTTCGATCTCTTTTCGGAGATCGCCGTTTTTTCGGGTCAGTCTTGCGAACTCTTCGGCCAACCGTTCCAAGAAAGCATCCACTTCACGCACATCGAAGCCTCTAAAGGCAATCCGAAACTGCTTTTGCTGTATGTCCAAGGGTGTAATTTTCATTGGCTTACCCTCCTTTTGTGTTGTTACAACAGACTTTGCGCCAACCTCATTAGGCTGTTTACCAGAAAAGTGCGCAAAAATATTATGGCAAACAGCACAAGCATTGGAGAAAAGTCGATGCCTCCGAAGCCAAGGGGCAACCGTCTCCGGATCGGGTACAGTACGGGTTCGGTAACATTATGGATAAAACGTACAATGGGATTATACGGGTCGGGACTCACCCAGGAAAGAACCGCCCGAGCAATGATGATCCACATATAGAAGATTAAAGCGTAATTTAAGACTATGGCGAGGGCCTGCAGAAAGTACCCGATAAGATACATAATATCCCTTTCCAAAAAACAAGTGGTTGAGGCTCCAAAATTTGCTCTCCTTTATCTGACGGCTTCGTAAAAAGTCCAACTTCTGCGTTGCGCTGCATCCTTCGTCACTGCGGCGTACCATAAGTACGCCTCATTCCTCAGGATTGCGCCTGGCGGCTTGAAAAGAGGTGCGCGCCTTGAATTTGGCGCTTTTTACTTTGCCGTCTAATTTGGACTTTCAAATAACTAAATCGTAACCCCTTGATATGATTGACAAGTTATTTTCGGTTACAGTGCCGCGAGGCGGCATAACATAGCTTTTTACGGAACCATCTTATCTGGTTTAAAATTTTTAATAATCGCAACCAAAAAGTCAAGAAGTTTCATGCAAATTTTAACTGTTACAACCGGTTGCGGGGCCTTGCCACATGCCTCACACGCGCGAAGCTTCATCCCGGCGGCCAGGGGTACGCCGCGGTGCAATGTAAAATTCATGACACCCATACGTGAGAAAAGTGGATTGTTTCCCGGCTTCCATGGTTTGTCAAACGCCTTGTTGAGAGGTTGTGTGCGTACGCGGCAAACAATTTATGAAATATTGCCATAGGTTATCTTTAGCCGTTTTCGTCACGTTGGCAAGGATGTTTCCCGTTCTGCTTGGTATGATGATGGCCTGTCTTAGGGGAACTGTTTAATGCAATTTTTTTGCCACCTATCTCCTCCACAGCAGGGCCAATGCAATTCCCACTATGAGCCACAAAGGCGCTGATATGGCCATGGCCATGGTCAGCCCCCTGAGAACACTCAGCCGTTCAGACATTACATATCTTTGAAGGGCTCGACTTACAATGATCTCCAACTCCTCCATCTTGACCGGCTTTGTTGTATAGTCGTAGGCCCCTTTTTTCATGGCCTCGACTGCTGATTCAATAGTCCCGTAACCGGTGACAAGCATGACCATGACCTGCTTGTCATGCGCCTTGACCGCTTCCAATAGCTCCATGCCGTCCATGCCCGGCATCTTGATGTCAGTGATGACCAGGTGGAAGGTCCCGTTTTCAAACCTGTCCAGCCCTTCACGCCCACTGTAGGCTGCTTGGGCGGAATAGCCCAGGTCAGACAAGTACTCCACCAGGCTATCGGCCAGCGCCTTATCATCATCCACCACCAGGATGCCTGCATCTTGTTTGTCAAAAGCCATGGGGCGCCTTATCTCATTTACCTGTTGCCATAAAGACTGCCGGAATTGTTTTCAGCAGCAATTCAAGGTCGAGCCGGAGTGACCAGTTGTCTATGTATTCCAGATCCATCCTCATCCATTCGGCGAAATTTATTTCGTTTCTGCCGCTCACCTGCCAGATGCACGTGATTCCGGGTTTCATGGAGAGCCTTCGTCTCTGCCACGGCTCATATTCTTCCACCTCGAACGGTATGGGCGGCCGAGGACCGACCAGGCTCATCTCGCCCCTTAAGACGTTCATAATCTGGGGTAGTTCGTCCAGACTTAACTTGCGCAAGATTCTGCCGACCAAAGTGATGCGCGGGTCATCGGTGAGCTTGAAAACCGGCCCCGTCATCTCATTTTGCGCGTTCAGCGTATCCCTTAGCGCCTCTGCGTCTTTGATCATGGTCCGGAACTTGTACAATTGAAAACGCCGGCCGTTGAGGCCGCATCTTTCCTGCTTGAAAAACACCGGCCCCTTTGAGGTGAGTTTGATGCTGAGCGAAATGAGCAGAAACAGGGGCAAAACCAGGGCGAACCCCACAGCGCCGGCCGCATAATCAATCGAGCTCTTGATCAAAAGCTCGATATCCTTGAGGGTGGTGGTGACAAGAGCCATGGTGGGGATGCCCAGGAAATCCTCAAACCGGATGGTGCCAATCTTCGTCCGGCGCTTCAGCTTGCGGACCTGCCAGTCGGGGACGATGCGAACCGAAACCCCGACCTCCTCGGCCAGAGCGATGTATCCATATGCATTGTCTATTTCCCTTAAAGGTATGGCAAAGATCAATTCGTCCACCACCTGTTCCAATAAGATATTTTGCAGGCTGTCAATCGTTCCGATAACCTGTATTCCGTTTTCTACCTTCTTGCCGACCTCGTGTTGATCTACCTCCAGGCACCCAAGGACTCTGTAGCCTGCGCCCAAACGGTCTCCTATGGCGGCGATCACGTCTCTGGCCATTTCCCTGCTTCCGACAATAAGGATGTTGCGAAAATTAAACCCCTTTTGCCGGTAGTGACTCAAGGTCGCATAAACAAGCCACTTGCTGAGAGCAAGCAGCCCGATATCAAGCAAGAAGAATGTGCCTATCATGATACGGCTGACATCCATTATCTTGAAGAAATACATGTAGAGCATCAGGACGAGCATTGCCGCAAAGACGGCCTGGATCATCTTGGCAAGCACCTGGCCAAGGGTCTGTCTTCTGTATGAGGCGTACAGATCAAAGAGACCGAAGGTTGCATACCAGATAATGACGATCGTGAGCAGCACGATGTAGTAGTTGGGGGCTATGCTCAGGCCGCGGAAAGGGTAGGGCAGGACCAGCCTCTTTATGAAATAGGCCCCGACAAAGGCTGCTGCAGTCAGGCAGATGTCCAGCAGCTTGTGGACCTGGACTATTAGCTTGCTACGTTCTCTTAGCATTGAATCGCCTTAAATGATCATGAACCACAATAGCTCAGCATTTATTAGTGTTTTTCAATACCCCGCTGCTTGCGGGGGTGTTGCCGCTCAGTTCCCTCTCCTGGAGGGAGAGGGTTAGGGGGTGAGGGGGTATAAAAAGGGTGTTTCCTTATGATACCCCGGCCGCTTGCGGCGGGGAGCTTCATTTTGCCGTCTAATTTGGACTTTTTGCGAGACTGTCAACACTTGACAGTGCGCTGTTCTTGGTGTACGATTTATTTAAAACGTGTACGGAGAGCCCCGTAATCAATGGCCCGGATGGTAGCTGACAGTAGCGCACTGATTTTATTGGCCAAATGTAGTTTATTGGAAATTGTCTGCGACTTGTTTGAGGTCGTTGTGCCAATAGCCGTGATCGCCGAGGCGGCCTCAGAAGACTTGGTCAGGAACTATCCGGATGCTGCCTTGATTTCAGATCTAACCTCAAAGGGAGCAATAAGAGTTCAAAGCCCTGGCAGCGCCGGGTTCCCATTGCCCATATCGCTTCACCAGGGGGAAGAAGATGCATTGTTATTGGCGATAAAACTGGGAAGGTCTCTGTTTGCCGCAGATGACGGCAAGGCGATCAAGGCGGCAAGGTTTTTAAAGGTCCCGTTTATTATCACTCCGAAGATCGTCGTTGAATTGTTTAGATTAGACAAAATATCATTCAAGAAGGCACGCGATTCCCTCGAAAAGCTGGGAAAGATTGGAAGATACTCACCTGAGATCATCGCCGACGCCTTGGTCTCGCTGATGGAGGAAAAGGATGGCAAAGCCGACAACCATAAGGATACCTGAAGATCTTTTGAATGAGATCGACCAGCTTGTTCAAGAATTAAAATTGGACCGTTCGGCCTATTTGCGAGAAGTTCTGCGGAAAGGATTCTCCATTGACAAGCAAGACAGGTTATTGCTGAAATACATTCGCAGCGAGTTGAGCCAATTGGAAGTTTGCCGGGAACTGAACTGGAGCCCATGGGATTTTTTGGCCCAATTGAAATCAAGGAACCTATACTTGAATGTCGCATTGGAGGACTGGATAGATGCGGCAGAACTCATACCGTGATGCGCATCCCACCTACTCACAGTCTATCCCATCAACTCGTCTATCTTCTGAACAAAACCTTCAAGGATTTGCTTTTTTGTAAAATGCTCGACCATATAATCTCTTCCGTTTGTTCCAAATGCAGCAGCTTTTTTGGGGTGGTCTTTGAGATAAAGGATCGCATTTGCCAATTCATCTGCGTTTTCCGGCTCGACCAACAGGCCGCACTTTGCGCTATCAATTATTCTGCCGAGTTCGCTCTCAGGTTCTGCCGTAGCAATGACGGGCCGCCCGCTGGCCATGATGTTTAACAACTTTGAGGGGAACACGATATTTCCGGCCTCTTTTCTCTGGGGAACAATGGATACGTTCGCTGTGGCCAGAAGATCGTTTAATCTTTCAAAAGACTGGGGCGGCAGCAACGTTATATTGCTCAATCTCTTAAGAGTTACGTGTTCCGCCAACCGAGCTTTGAGAGCGCCGTTGCCGACCAGCAGAAATTGAATGCCCGGCCTGTCTCTCAATTTTTCCGCTGCTTCCGCGACAGTATCAAGGCCCTGCTTTACGCCAAAATTGCCGGCATATAACGCCACGTATTTCCTCTTGAGAGAGCCCGAAGAGCGGTATTCAGTGTTTTTGTCCCGTGGGAATATGACCTCGTTGTTTGCCCAGTTTTCCAATAAGAAGATACGTTCTGCGGCAACTCCTTTGGTTATAATCCTTTCAAGCATCCCCGGGCAGATAGTCGAAACCCGATCCGCACGATCGTAGACGGATTTTTCGATTTTATATAGAATCCGGGCAAGCAGCCCCTTTTTAAGCATGCCAAGTTCAATGGCGGCATCGGGCTGAAGATCCTGAACATGGAACAGGACTTTAGAGCCTTTGAATCTTGCCGGCAGCCGGACGGAAAGCCCGAGAAACAAAGGGGGGCTTACGACTATGGTTAAGTCGGCCCTCGGTCCCATGAGATAGTTTGCGGCAGAAGAAAGAACGAAGCTCAGCTCATGAACGATTCTTTTCAAGGTATTTACGGCGCAAGGAACATACAGATAACTTCTGCGGATTTTCACATTGTTTATAAGTTCTTTCTTGAATAGTCTTCCCTTATCCTCCTCATGTTTGGTCCAGCCGGGATAATAAGGAAACCCGGTGTATACTGTTACGTCGAATCCTTTCCGAACCAGATATTCGGCCATTCCGGTGGTATACACGGAGATTCCGGTTGGTTCCGGAAAATAGTTGATCCCGACGATTGCAATGCTGCTGCTCACGCTTTACTGCTTGCCTCAACAACCAAACAATCACCGTGGCCGGTCAAGTTGGCCAGCCACAAGATCGGAAAGAAAATAGAGCGAATGACGAGCATCAAAGAGGCTACCAGGAGAGGGGATCGCAGGCTGCGATTCACACGGCCGGGTTTTGCGAAAACAAAGGATAGTATGGAATGAGCCGCCCACAGGCCGGGTGTTATGTTTTTTATTCCGTCGATTGCAAAGCCGGAGTCCTTTAAAACATATTTCAGGGGCTTTTCCGAAAAGTGGGTGATATGAAAAGGCACATGCCAGTTGATCCAATATTTACCAAAAAGATACCGCAGCCAACTCCGGCTATTCGGACAACTGATCCAGACCTGCCCGCCGGGCTTGAGAATGCGATGCACATGTGAAAGCATCTGCTTTGGATCTAACGAATGCTCCAACACATTTGAAAGCACGCACACATCATAGGGCTCGGCAGGCTCAAATTGTCCGAGAGATTCGGTGTAAATACTGAAGCCGTGCCCGCGTGCAACAGCAGCGGCCTTTTCGTTCAGCTCCAGACCTGCCGCCTCAAAACCGTTTTGCTGATAAATCTTGAGCCCTCGCCCCTCATTGCAGCCGATATCAAGCAATCGCCCCGAGCCTTTGATTTTGTGGAAAGAAATATCCCCGTCTATGGCAAGCCAGAAGCGATAAAAAACCGATGAGAGAAAGCGTGCCCGGAAGCGGGTATAAATTGTGCCTTTCTCGCCACCGAAGTTGTAGTGTTCTTCATATAATTCCTGAAGTTCACCAGGAGATGGGAGGGGAATCGTCTGTTCTAATCCACAATCAGCACATCGACAAATATTCCAAAATCTTTCAATACCAAAGCGGGTATCAAGCAGATTTTGAAGCTCAACCGTAACTTTTGAGCCGCAAGCGAAACACCTTGAATTTTTCCCCTCTTCCAACACAGATCCTTCTTGGCACTTGATTTCGGATCACCTTTCAGGGTCAATAAATAAACCCCGCCAGATAAAGAGGAATGGAATTTGCGAAACCGGTCTCCACGCCATCTTTAAAAACATAGGCGTCTTCTAAATTTCTTACCTGTTTTCTTTTCTTGCTTTTCCCGCCAACTTCTATTTCAAATCGTCTTTTCCCGTCAATCAGCAAGAAATCGGTGTTCATGGAAGAAAACAGAGGATATGCGCTGCCAATCTGGGATGCAAAAAATGATTCTCGTATGTTTCCCTTGTCCGCATCGCTTTTCCACGACTCAAATGCGATGGAATAATAAATATTGGGGCTCATAAAGAGGATTTTTGAATTCTTTAGGGCACGCGCGGAACCGGATTCGGTCCTTATGATCTTTACGATTTCCGCCCTGTCCAATAGATCAAAGTATTCATATAAGGTATCCTTTGATACGCCGATTTCGACCTTAAGCGATTCAATATTAAAGAGGGGTATTTTGCTGACGGCAATAAAGGCCAATAATTTCTTCAACTTTAGGCTCGAAAAGGATCTCAGAGATTTTAATGTCAAGATATCCTCATAGATTACCTTGTCAAGCACATTGGACAATATATCAAAATATTCGTTTTGAGAAAATTCGAGAAAGAAAGGATAACTGCCAGTCATCAAGAAGTCATTGAAATCTCCGAGTATGGTCTTGAATTGGGAAGTAAGTTCACCGGATATTTTGGCATGGTCGGACAGAATTTGAGAAAAAGTTAATTTTGGGAGTTGCTTTTGATATTTGAGTTCAAGATATTCCTTAAAGGAGAGAGGTTGAAGCCGGTATAGAACACCTCTCCGTGAAAGATCGCCTTTTTCATATAAGATATTCAAGGTCGAACTGCCCAGAATAATGAATTTTTTGTCAGGATATGCGTCATACAGCGCTTTTACGTCAAGGCTCCAATCCTTTTGCTTGTGAACCTCATCGACTATCAAACAATCACCGTAGTACTTAAAGTATTCACTGGCTGTATTGTAGATGCCCGTTTTGAGCGCTAATGGGTTATCCGCTGAAATATAGAGGCATTTCTTAATATCATTGTACGTCTCAAGGTAATGCTGCAAGACCAGCGTGGTTTTTCCGGTTCCTCTCGCGCCGGTAATAATTATCATCCTTTGGTCCCAGTTTATTGCTTTATGGAGATGCCTCTTAAAATTCAACGAAATCTTTGAAACCGTTCGACCATGAATACCAAACAATTCGTTCAGCATAATCCCTCCTTTTGTCGATAACACCCGACGAAATGGCTAGAATAACGACTACTATACTCGACAAAACAAGGATTATCAATAAAAAAGTGTAAACGACCCCATCTTTCACCCACGAGGCAATTCGACTTCTTTGTTAGCAGGGATATCTGACACCGGACTGGTGAGGTGTAGCCAAAAAGAGTGAAGGGAATTTACCCGAAACAGCCTTCCAAACTGATCCGCCAACCTGACGGCGGACTTTCAGCGGCGACCCCTCGCCTTCCCCACGTCCCGCACGTCCCCAAAATAGTGATGCCGGAAACCTGTCTTTCTATTAAAGACAAATATTGCTTGATTTATCTCTGAAAATGATATAAATAACCTTATATGAAAACTATACTCGAACAGCTTATAGCAGATTTTCAAGAACGGGAACTCCCTGTTTTCACACACCGTCATGTTCAATTGCCCTGGTTGCCTAATAAAATCGACACAGTCATAGGTATGCGCAGATCAGGTAAAACATGGTTCCTTTTCCAGGTCATATCGAATCTGCTATTAAAAGAGACCCCGAAGGAATCCATACTTTATTTAAATTTAGAAGATGAGCGGTTGCATCCGATGATGGCGTCTGACCTGCATCAGATACCCGATGTTTATTTTCGCCGTTATCCGCATCTTAGGGACAGATCGTGCGCCTTTTTTTTTTGACGAAATTCAGAACATACCCGGATGGGAACAGTTTATTCGGCGATTGTTGGACACCGAAAATGTCCACATCTGTTTAACAGGTTCATCAGCCAAATTATTAAGCCGTGAAATAGCAACAAGCTTAAGAGGGCGATCGATCAGCACTGAGATATTTCCCTTTAGCTTTCTGGAAGCCCTCGAACATAATGGTATAGACGTAGATATCGGAAGACGTCCAGGCGCAAAGAAACGAGCTTTACTGGAAAACAGATTGCAGGCATACCTCTTGGAAGGGGGGTTTCCGGAAGTTCAGGGAATTGATGCTGAATATCGAGTACGCATACTTCAGGACTACCTGGATGTGGTCATACTGCGTGACCTGGTAGATCGTCACCAGATATCAAACACGGTCCCGCTTCGCTATATGATCAGACACCTACTGAATGCAGCAGCCCAGATCGG
>JABXJW010000511.1 GCA_013375395.1 Desulfobacterales bacterium | reverse complement strand
AGGCCGCCGAAATGACGCCGGAGGACCGGCAGCGTGAGACACAAAGGGAAGCGTCAAGGGGCGCGCTGATTAAGGCTTATAAAGGCAATATCCTTGAACGTAGTGAGGTGATAAATTACCTTTATGAAATTGGATACAGTGAGCAAGCGGCTGATTTATACGTGACGACGGCGGACCTTGACATTGAGGATGATATAACAGACAAGAAAATCGACACTATTCATGATATGTATGTCAGGCGGTTATTAGACCGGAGTGAGGCGGTCGGACGCTTGGGCGCGCTTAATCTCCCAGGTAAACAGAGTGACGCCTTAATGGCAAACTGGGACGTGGAAAAGGATTCGCGGACCAACAGGCCGTCAAAATCCGAGCTATTCAAGATGTTCAAGCTTAACATAATTAGCGAAGGGACGCTAAGGGACGAGCTTGAAGGTTTGGGGTACGTCGAAAAGACCATAGGGTTATATCTTCAAATGATAAAGGCGGGATAGGCCGTCAAGAGACGGCTCATAATTGAAAGGGGTATCATGGTTGACATCAAAACATTAATAGACTTACGGATCACGGCCTGCAAAAAATTTATTGAAGGCGGGGAAGAAGACTTGACCAAACGCTTAATGAGGTTAGAGCAAAGGCGCGGTCAAGGGTTTGCGAATACGCTTAAAATAATGGACGCAACAAAGAAGGCGGCAAAGGTTCGGAAAGAGTGATAGGTATAACCCGACCGTCTTTTAAGACCTTACCCTTTGTATAGGTGCGTTTGAGCTTCTTTTCCATAGGCGTGGTAATGAAATAGCGGGTGATCTGCCTCCGAAGGTGGGTATCCTGACGCGGGAAATGTGTATATCTATACTTACCGTCTTCCAGCTTGACCGCGTGGCGGGGCACGCCCTTAAGCTTGACGGTTGATTCGGTCTCGTAATCCTTTGGACCATAAAGCGTCAAGGTCTTACTCTCCTCTTCAACTTTGAGTGCCCCCAGCTCGTACTGATCCAGGGCGGACCGGATGAACTTCAAATCCCTTTTCCTTATCTTGACCGAATCCGTATCACAGTATAAAGCCTTGTCTCTTCCCAGGCCCTTAATGATCTTCCATAGATGAAAACGCCCATACTCCGCGACGTGGGCACTAATGGCAATGAAACTGTTTTTGCCAGGCTTATCATCAAATGCAACGATCTGCTTGTTGAATAGCTTCGTTACAATCTCGGTCTTGCCGGTCACGGCGTCAAGGGTTTCCTCACGGTAGTAACCGTCAAAGGTAATA
>JABXJW010000128.1 GCA_013375395.1 Desulfobacterales bacterium | reverse complement strand
GATCAGGGAGAAATGTGAACGCCATGAGCCGCCGCGTCTCAAAGAGATTTCTCCCGGCCATAGAGTGAGGTGCTGGCTGTATTTTGATCGGGCAGCTTCAGTTGCTGAGGGGGCAATTTCTGCTGAGGCTGAGGAGGCGATGGCTGAGGAGGCGATAGCTGCTGAGGCTGAGGAGGCAATTTCTGCTGAAGCCGAGGAGGCGATAGCTGCTGAGGCCGAGGGGACAATCTCTGCTGAAGCTGCTGAGGCTGAGGAGGCAATCTCTGCTGAAACCGAGGAGACGATTTCTGCTGAGGCTGAGGAGGCAATCTCTGCTGAGGCTGAGGAGGCGATGGCTGCTGAGGCCGAGGGGGCAATCTCTGCTGAGGCTGAGGGGGCAATCTCTGCTGAGGCTGAGGGGACAATCTCTGCTGAAGCTGAGGAGGCAATTTCTGCTGAGGCTGAGGAGGCGATAGCTGCTGAAGCCGAGGAGGCAATTTCTGCGCGACTTCGTGTGGGTGGAACATTTAAGCTGTTAAGGAGAGCAAAAAATGGGAAGGAAAAAAAGGCCAAGGCCACGCATAGTGGTGAAGCTCACCATGCGGAACAGAAAGAAGACGCTTCTGCTGTCTCTGCCGAAGCTGATGAGGCAATAAGCAAAAGTGATAAGACAATTCTGAAATCAACAAAGATAACAAGCAAGGATAATATGATTCGCGTTCAAAGGTGCGATGGCTGGGAACAATTCGTATCAGAGGTGCGAAATCCTGACAATCTTACTTGCATATTCCGTGGACAACGCGATGTAACTTGGAAACTAACATCCCCATGGGAACGCTATCTTCTGAAAATGAAGGGTGACAAAAGTCAAAACAGACAGGATCTCTTCTCATCAGGGGATTATGAGAAAGCTCGAGATGATTACTTACATCGCTTTAAAGAGATAGCTATTGGACTACCTGGCTTGCAAAGCAAGGGCTTTTCAGACCTGGATTGGTGGATCTTAGGTAGACACCATGGTCTACTTACGCCGCTTCTTGATTGGACCAAAAGCCCATATATAGCCGCATATTTTGCCTTCCTAGATCTTGCAGAAAATTTAAATTTAGGTTTTAGGACTGGAACGAATACAACTTTCTTCCCTGGCACAGGCGGTTATGTTGCGGTATGGCGTCTTAATATTACCAGAGATTTATTTGTGAAAGGAGAATTTGAGATAGTCGAGTCTAGGGTTGATTTTGGGTACCGTCAGAGAGCACAACAAGGGATCTTTACCGTCCTCGAACACAATCAGCATTATGACATCGAATCCTATCTTTCTTACAGAGGTGTTGCCAACTACCTCACACGATATGAAATACATGGTGAGGATATGGACATGGCCTTACGCGATTTGCATTTAATGAATATCAATCTTGCGACCTTGTTTCCCGATCTAGATGGCGCCGCGGCAACAGCGAACCTATAGAGAGACATTGAATCTACCTTTAATCAAGGGGGGACAGTGGGGACGTCCATTTGTAAATTAGTTTACACCAGAACATATTGACGATATTGCTTTTTTTGTGCCGTGATGAACCCATCAGCGAAAGGAGAAAAGACAGCCAAAGAGAGAAGTTACAGATTATCCAGATGACTTACTTATTTACAAATGGCCGTCCCCACGGTCCCTTCCTTGTCAGGCGCGGCGGCTTTTTGCCGTCGCCCTCAATGCCGTTGTTAGCCAATTATTCATTTTGCGCAAAGGAAAGGATAGTACCGCCTCTCTTTTTCACATTAGTTTCTCAAGCGTAACCCTTGCCCATCTAAAAAATACCATGACATATTTGCCTCCGGCTAGATACATTCCCGCTAAGAAAACCAGATGTGCTATTACAAGCAAGAGGGGACTTCCTGCGATAATGAGCATGGATTCGTGCCAGTAAATAGAAAAAGCTCCAATCAAACCTACCGCTGGCCAGCCAATGATGTAACTACAGCACATGAGAAGAATTCCCAACAAATTTTGAGCTGTTGGTTTCTCTTTAAATGCACCGAGGTCTGCACCATCATTAATGGCCCTGCTTGCAAACTTAGTTTTTGCGATGCCGTTGGCTAGCTTCTTAATCATGTTCAATAAATAAAACCCTTCAGAAAAACCTTACAATGAATCATTTTTGAGAACAGCAGACCGACTAAACCTAAAGAATGGAGTCTCACATATATTCAGGCCTGACTCTTGAGCTGAAACCAGAATCTCTTGGAACCTTTTTAATGAAACATGAAACTTGGGTTCGGCGATAAGAATCCTTCCATTTGACTTGAGGCATGAACGAATCTGATGAAAGAATATTTTTGGGTCAGGAACTTCGTGTACCATCCAGAAGGCGAGAATGAAATCAACAGGAGTGCCAACGCCAAGTTTGTCAGGTTCACTTCGATGAAGATGGATTATATTCGAAACACCTACTTTTTCAGAACGCTTTTCCAACGCTCTTAACATCTTCGGCTGGACATCAGCGGCAATGACACAACCCTTATCGCCGACGAGCTTAGCAAGACCAATGGAAAAGAACCCCATCCCACAGCCCACATCCAAAACCGTCATACCTTTGGCTACATATGAACCGAGCATTTTCTCGGGATTGTGAAAAAAGTGCCGAAAAGGATTGTCAAATGTATATGCTAACCACCACGGGCAAATATGGTCGCCCATACAAAGAGTCCTCCATAGGAATTTTTGGCTTTTGGTAAATATGATTCATAATTTTGGGTTCGTAGAGGTCACTGGCGGCGGGGAAGTCAGCAGGATTTCCCCGGCCACGCGCACGGTTCATGCTGGCTAGCCACTTCCGAACCCAACTCGACTCCCGCCGTCCACGAGCACCGAATGGTTAGCGCCCCAGTGCTGCGCAGTCCTGGAAGACGAAAATGTTCCCTTTCCATACGAGGGACCTTACTCAACGGTTTCGCGGATTGAGACTTTCCAGCTACCCCCCCCTACGCAAACCATTAATGAACTGTTGATACACACTCAAATTGCCATGTGAAGCCACAAAAACCATTTCTACTAAATGCTCAACCCGAGGTCTGTGTTGCGAGTCGAGTCCATATTCGTGCAGTAATGCATCAATGTTATAAACATGCTTGATAATTTCATTAATGCGGTTTCGATCAACCTCTTTGGAAGTCGCCGCACGGTGATAAGACATTAACATCTTATGAAACTGTTCTTGTTGTTGCTGTTCTGCAGAAGACACCATTGAAGATAGATAATCAAATACTTTCACCTTAACATGCGTTTCACACGCTGGGCAATCTACCGCTGGTGGCAAATACTCGTATGTCACTTTCCCTGTGACCATACCAGCACTTCTTCCCAAGGGAGAAAGACGGCAAACAGTGGGTTTATCTTCCATCAAAATACAACCCTACGCATCTTTGCTGGCCCACAGCGGCAAGGCTCTTCTATGGTAAGAGTAGACTTCATGGATTGGGTGCAAAAAAGGACAAATACTCTCTTCGGCATTTTCGGGTCGAGTATGTACATCAGCATCTACTGGCAAATATCGTATGTATGGAAAAAACAGGCGGTATTCCTCGATATAGAATAATTCAACTAACGGGGGCTTCCGATCAAACAAATCGATAGTAGAATCAACGCCATAGAATTGGGTACCCTTCGAGGACAAAATGCGAAATATATCATGAATATTGACGGCAAAGTAAAAAGTCCAACTTCTGCGTTGCGCTGCATCCCCTGCCCCATTAAATTCTCGCTATGCGAGACGGCGGAGCCGATTTAACAGGGTAAATCACTGCGGCATACCAAAGTACGCCTCATTCCTCAGGATTGCGCCTGACGGCTTTAAAAGAGGTGCGCGCCTTGAATTTGGTCCGCCTTCGGCGGATTACTTTGCCGTCTAGTTTGGACTTTTTACGAGACCATCAAAAGTACTATTTAATTTAATGTCCTCTTACAGGCCAACGCTTATTCTTTTCAACCGTTGGATGATGTCCTTGCCGACACTTTCGGCACTTTTCTCCGGCACATTGTTCGCAGAAAAAATCTTGGGCCACACCACGACAGTCTCATGTACCCTCTCAATCACATCCATAGCTTGCTGTCGCCGTTTTATCCCAAAGAGTTTGGCTTCGGCCAAAAGTGTTTGAAGCTCAGGCGGCCTGTTATCAAGCCCGATGCGCAACACATGTTCCTGGTTAAAGCCGATGTTCGGCACAATGTCGAATGCAGGGCTCAGTCGCCAGCCTTCATCATTGTGCAGCATAAGGAAATTTTTCAGGTGATCGTCGGTGTTGCCGATCATCACATTGAACACCATCTGCCTGTAAAGCCTCTGGAGGTCCTGACCCGGTTGCGTGGAAACATGCTTGATCACCTCTGCCAGGTCCCGGTAGCCGGCATTGTAATAATCGTCGGCCTTGAGCAGTGATTGCATGCTGACCAGATGGTTGTGGCCGCCGGCCTCGTTGATATCGAATCGTTTCACCAGCAGGCATTTTGGGAACCCCAACGGCATAAGCCTCGTTTCGGCGGTTTCGATGCCTGCCCTGCGGCCTAACTCCATGGCGGCAGCCTCCAGGCTTACCACGTCCAGTTGATCCCTGGCGCTGGCAAACTTTGCCAGGTATGCGCCGCTTTCATCCTTGACGAGGGCCTTGGGTCTGGCCCCGCCCGGTGAACTGCCTGCCTGAAACAACAGGGAAAGTTCATCGTCTGCCGCGGCAGCGGGTTCTTGTTCGAATTTTTCCGCCAGCAGGGCCAGTTCCTGCAGGTGACGGCTGGGGACCCCGGTTGTTTTCAAATCTAGCCGACCTTCCTCCACGTAGCTTAAGGCCCCCAAACCCTGGTTTCCCAACTGCCGCAGGAGATGCGGGACGCGCTGTTCACCGCGGCCCAGCTTGTAGCGGCAGACCATGAGCCTCCGCCCCCAATCATCTGGCAGGCTGTCTTCGAAAACGCCATGGACCCCGGCAGTGGGCCGGTCAGCATTAAATGGTTCCCCGGACAAAGGCAAACGCAACGGATCGAGTGGAAAGGCCCTCGGGTGTTCCAGGTATTCCGGGATATAGCGGAATTGTCCCGCAAGCGCCCCCCGGGCATCAGGATCGGCTACGGCCAATTCGCCGGCCTTGACGACTTCCCCGGATGGCAGGGTTAACCATATATTGAGCCTTATCATTTCTTCCTCCTCCGTTTGCCGCCAGCCCGCTGTCGTTTACTACTTTTTTTCTCGAATTTTGCGAACAGGTCTTCCTTTTCGGCAAGCACATCCTGCCAGTCGTCGAGCCGGCCGAGGATGCTGCTGGCTGCCAGCCAGTTGCCGATCAGCGTGTTCGGGAAGCCTTTTTCCATTCTGCTATATGACTGGCGAGTCAGGCCAAGCCGCTGCGCGAACAGATCCTGGCTTTCGTTCCGGGCCAGACGCGCCTCTTTTAACCGCTCGCCGAGCTGTTTCAGCAGCGAATCAACGTTTGCGCCATTGTTAATCATATATAACTTTATAGCACAAGAACCCCTACTATGTAAAGTATTTGTTACCGAGTAATCATTTTCCGTATCTTTTTCATTACGTTTCGGGTTGATAGGGCCACGAATTTATCAGCTTATTTAGTTTCCATCCATAAATGGCCCTTTTCCGCAATCTCGGCGTCAATCTGCGGGATCGCTTGTGCGACGTTCCAATGTACGTCTCCGCGCAATCCCTTGATTTGACTCGGGGCATCCATGCCCCTCACCCTTGCGGGCAGCCTGACGGCTGTCCAATTCCGCAGTCCTGCGGAATTGTCCTTGACCTTGCGAAAAATTGCTCATTTCTGAATTGGAAACTGACATCAGTGCCCAGAGTTCTGAAATTCATTTATGGATGGGCACTATTTAAAAAAATCCCTCGATTCAGTTTTTTTCAGATACAAATATTTTCATGTAAACCTGATGGTCTCGTAAAAAGTCCAAATTAGACGGCAAAGTAATCCGCCGAAGGCGGACCAAATTCAAGGCGCGCACCTCTTTTTAAGCCGTCAGGCGCAATCCTGAGGAATGAGGCGTACTTATGGTACGCCGCAGTGATTTACCCTGTTAAATCGGCTCCGCCGTCTCGCGTAGCGAGAATTTAACGGGGCAGGGGATGCAGCGCAACGCAGAAGTTGGACTTTTTACGAAGCCGTCACTCAATAGCTATGGTATCTTGCCATACGTTTTTGAAGAGAATATATGATTCCATGCACGTTTTCAACCAGTAGATTCTACTCAGTAAAAGAAGGTGCAGAAGACGATATCCTATTTATGTAAAGCGATTGAGTCGGATACGCAAACTCAACAGCCTCTTTTTCAAATCGCTGAAATATTGCAAGGTTGATTGCCTGCTGGATGTTCATGTAAACGTTATAGTCAGGATTTTTGGCCCAATAAACAATCTCAAAGTTTAATGAGTAAGGCCCGTATTCCTTAAAATGCGCCCTATCAAAGCGGACTTGTTCCTGCGCCTCAATGATTTCCCGGATGAGTGCCGGGATTTCTTTAAGCTTTTCATATGGCGTTTGATAAACAACCCCAATAGAAAAAACGACTCTTCGCTCAAACATTCGTTTGTAATTTCGAATCCGACTTGCCAGCAAATCCGCATTTGAAAAGACCACTTGTTCGCCTGAAAGACTGCGGACACGAGTTGTCTTTAGGCCTATATGCTCGACCGTACCCATGTAGTCATCGACAATAATGAAATCTCCAACCACAAATGGCCTATCCAACACGATGGAAAAAGATGCAAAGAGATCGCCGAGAATGTTTTGTACTGCAAGGGCAACAGCTACCCCACTTATTCCGAGTCCGGCAATGAGAGCTGTGACGTCAACACCCAGGTTGTCCAGGGCTATTAACAGAATGATCGACCAAAGAATTACCCGGATGATGAATCCTACCGCAGTAAAGGTGGTAGCAGCAGCCGCATCTAATTCTATCTTCTCCTTTTTGCGACTGTTCACCCAGAAGCTTATGACATAGCTGCCCAAAATAGCTAATTGGATGAGAATGACAACACCTACGAATTTTGCAATAATATCCCTTGTCGTTTCCGGCAGCGACAGCAAGAGAGAGCCTAAATACAATGCTATCGTGAGCAACAAGAAGGGCTTTATCCTGTTGATTAGTTCTGCGGCAAGATTATCCCAGACGTTATCCGTCTTGGTCGCAATCTTGTATATTTGCCCATAAATAACGGCTTTTAGAATTTTCATTAGTAAAAGGATGACAACAAATACTAATAATGCGACGAGCCATTCCTTTACAGTGTTGTTGTAAAAACTCTTTTGCAGAAGCAAAGGGTCCTCCTTTACATTTGTCGATAAACCAGAGCGAGAGCGAGTAACAGGCCCTATTTCTCTTTGGTGCGCACGCCGATGTGAAGGAGCACGATACCTACCACGCCCCATATGAGTGCATCTTCAAGGCTTCCGGCAGCAAATTTCATGGCGCCGACGAAAAGCATTGCTGCAGCGGTCAATTGGATCAGGACCCGCAGGAGCCGGGATGCAAGAGGCTTCTTTTCTTTTGTTAAGGGATGCCCGCAATTAGGGCATGTGAGCACACCGACCGAGACTTGTTGATTACATGCAGGACAATTATCGAACGCCACATTACCCCCTTTGCCGGATTAGCTATTTAGTTCTTTAATTATGAAATTCGCGTTTTTTCCGGCAGAAAAGTTCCGGCCATGTTCGACAAAAAAGTGAGCTAAAGTGCCTAGAGTGTCTAAAGTGAGCTAAAGTTAATGTGCACGCCTTCGGCGTGGTCAGTCTTAAAAACAGCTCGCGCTGAAAGCGCATTCCTTAACTTTAGGCACTTTCAACTTTAGTTCACTTTAGGCACTTGTTCGAGTTAGATTTGGTTTTATTTGCCAATGCTTAAGCCAATTCTTGTTTGGTTCCGGATTAGCTGTTTAGGTCTACTTTGTCGAATCCGGGCCGGATAAATGCTCTTGCATCTGGGAACACTTTTTCCACTTTCCTGCGCAGCAGTTCAAGATGCATGAGGATATCGAGTATTTCACTCTCGTATGGCAAGAACCAAGTACGTATTTCTCCCCAGGCAGAGATCGAACGGTCCATAGCAATGAGTGCGACTTTTGCTGAACCATCCGAGTCTTTAGCAAATTCATCCAATGGCTCAAGTTTTTCCTCTAAGACCCCCCGCAGCGCCCTCCTGAGTTTGACGTAAATCTGATGCTGATACCAGCGAACCACTTCCACTGCATCTTCGCAAGCATCGGTTTCTCGAAAGGGACCTACATTTGGTATCTCCACATGTGCTTTGAAGTCGAGGTCATCTTGTTCTTGCGCCGATACGGCTTGTACTGAATTGAACCAGTTGTCCACCATGTCTGCATAGGCCTTTGCCATACGACAACATTCGTGGTTCCCCGCAATTTCCTCATTTAATTTCTCTTGCTCCGCATCTTTCTCAGTACTAAGCGCATCAAGATCGATCCCTTTTTCCTCTGCTGCCTCTTTCAACAGTTCAAGCGTCACCCGGAATGTTTCAGACAACTTGTGCCAAAAGGCTTCATTGTTTATGTCGCAGCCCTCCTGGTCGGGAAACTGTTCACTGGCAATCGCGAAATTCATGCAGCGCGAAGTGAACGGACAGCGTTCACACCATCTATCACAGTAATTATAGATGCCTGTGATAAATTTAGGATTTCCAGCAAGCATCTTGAAGTGTTCTTTATCCATGATATCGGCCAACCTTTCGGGTGAGGGACTTCTGGGTTACTCTAGGCTTTGTTGGGAATTTTCGGGAGTCGGCATTCCCGCTCAATAAGTTCCGGTAGATCCATGGTGACTGCATCGGCCAGTCGCTGTTGGGTGATCGTTTTCATCACCTGTTCCTTGTAGTCAAGAAAATGGTTGGCGTTATTTGTCCTTATATATAAGACAAATATTATATATTTATCCTGTAAATCAAGGATAAATATCATCGCCACGCCCCCCTCGGCATTTTCAATGTGTTCTTCTTAGAAAGACGATTTTGACCCCCAAAATGCCGTTTTAGCGTAAGAGGTAACACCTGTTGCGGGCAAAGGGGCTCTGGGCGCCTGGCGGGCCTTGGCCGGCCCCGGACTCTGGGCCGGGATAAGCCGTGCCATTAAATATGGGCCTAGTCTCGCATGTAAACCATAGTCGAGAGGGGTGTATATGAGCCAGCATTTAATCTTCCTCGTTTATGGAAAGGCAGCGCGGCCCGCATCTTCCCCACTGCTTATTCATCCATCCAGTGCCTTCCGGGAAAGAAATAGTCCTATGTAAAGTTTAAATGTTGAGAACGTCCCTAATACCTCCTTTTTTTCACGGCTGCACGATTTTGCTTGCCAAGTTCACCTCAACGCGTTATGTTATTTGGTTACAAAAAGAGGGTCTTGGTTTGCAGGTCACTATTGATGTTCCATGCCCGCCACTGGCCCGCCACTGCAGCGTTTCATCGAACACTAACTCTCCTGCGTTCGGAAATCCCCAAGAAAGCTGCGGCACGTAATCGGCCCGGCCGAGGCGATGCCCTATAATTCAGGGCGCTGCCCGTCGTGAATATCGGTGCGCCGGCGTTGAGGCAGGTGCTCAGGTGCTGTTTTGTAGGGACCAAGGCTGAATAGATCATCAGTAAAGAAAGAAGCTTATGACACAGAACAACATCCGGCAAGACAGGATTCGAAACGTCGCCATCATCGCCCATGTTGATCATGGAAAAACCACGCTTGTGGACCAACTGTTCAAGCACAGCGGCATGTTTCGCGACAATGAGAAGATTGATGAGCGACTAATGGATTCAATGGATCTGGAGCGGGAGCGTGGCATCACCATATCCTCGAAGAACGGGTCCTTTGCGTATGACGGGTATCGGATCAACATCATCGACACGCCCGGCCATGCCGATTTCGGCGGTCAGGTCGAGCGGGTTCTGAATATGGCCGATGCTGCGCTGCTCCTCGTTGATGCACAGGAAGGTCCAATGCCCCAGACGTACTTTGTGCTCAAGAAGGCCCTTGCCATCAAGCTGCCTATTATCGTGGTGATCAACAAGATCGACAAACCAAACGCCCGGCCGGACTGGGTGGTGGATCACGTATTTGATCTGTTTGTGAAG
>JABXJW010000510.1 GCA_013375395.1 Desulfobacterales bacterium | reverse complement strand
GACGCTCTTCCGATCTTCGACTAGGACAGTTCTACAGCATACAGCCAACTAGAACAAGCAAGGGAATTTCAGACGGAAAAATCTGGATTATAGGCAAACTAAAGGAAACGCGAGGCTTACAGCCGATTTCTGAAATAGATGCGAAGGCTGAGGGTGGCTACACGCCGGAGGAGTATGAACGGCTCTACGAGAAAATGCATCCGAACTGGCGGGAACGAACCGCGTACCATTTTGTCTTCTTCGCGATGGGCATGGTGAACTTTCTTTTGGGTAAGGAGGCTTAGAAATGCAAGTTCAGAAGCCTAAACACAACCGCTACGACAACATCTATGAAATTCGGCAAACAGGCTATCCGAGCGAAGAACAGTTCTTGGAAGCAACAAAACGAGTGCAAGTGATTGACATTTCAACGAGGGACATGACGCAGATAGGTCGAGGCTTAATCTTCCGTGACGTTAGAAAATTCATTCACTCCGTGTTGCAGAAAGGCGGTATTCGGCTACCGATTTGGAAGATTGTGATTCCACGACTTGAGGGACACACGGGAGCTATCTACTATGTTGCGGAAGGTGAAGACTACAACCGCATTTTCAGAGGAACTTTCGGATACGGAGGAACTGGACCACACGAATCTGCGTTAATCGAGGCTTGTTTTGAGAAGCATGGCTTCTTCTTTGAGGTTAGAGGTGGCGACTACCTTCTCAACTTCCTATATCCGAAGGAGACTTGAGTCATGTATGTTCAATTCAAAGAAATGACGTATGAAAAGCCGATTCCCAAGGAAGTTTTGGACACCCTACGAAAATCCTTGAAGAAACATCCACTTGCGTTTGGAATAAAGAAGGGCAAACCAAATGTTTTGGCTATGGTTCTGTTAGACCTTCCAAAAGTCAAATGGTACATGTCTGGTTCACCAATAGTTGCCTTAATGGCAGACTCCCAATGGACCGATGAGTTGAAAAAAGCTTTAGACGATGCAATTAAACAAGTTGTTCCTTTGCTAAAGGGAAAATGGCACATACAAAACTTAGGCGTTCCAAGCGAGCAACTGAACGGAAAATCAGACGAGTACGATTGGGACCTAGACACTAAGAAAGTTCACAAATTCCAAAAAGACGTTGAGAAAGGCAAATTCATAGACGAAACGGGTTCGCCATGCGATACTTGCGTTGACGAACAACAATTCTACGGATGCCCATTCTGCGATTTTAACCCGCTCGCAGACGAAATGATGGAGGAAGAAGACTACGATCCCGAATACGACTGAGGAGA
>JABXJW010000509.1 GCA_013375395.1 Desulfobacterales bacterium | reverse complement strand
CTACGCTCGCTCAGTGGCTGCCACCCATAGGCTGGAATTAAGTATGGTGTCCCTAATGGCACTAAGTTAAGCATATTTGATCGTCTCAGAGGCTGAGCCAGATGCCGCTTGATTGGAAATTTCGCTGATTTGGCTGGCAAACAAGCTGCTCTCTTGACCACGATTCCCCTTAACTTAGTGCCATTCTATGGTGTCCCCGGAATTATTAAGTCGTTTTCAAGGGGATTACTTATGGACTTTGGGCAAAGGGGTGTTATACTGACGCCCAGAGAGGTCTGGAGTTTTATACGGAAACCATATATACATAGTTGTGCGTGAAAGGAGGCCACCATGAGAGCAATCGTCTTTCAATTCACGTTTGTGTTTCTGGCCGTTGGTGTTCTTGGGTGCACAGAGAACATCCAGCCACCCGAAGGGGGTGCATCGTTCACTAACCTCGGCAATCCGCCAACGGGGAGGCTTGGCCATCCCATCGGGAGCTACCTTACGATCGAGGGATACCGCAGCGATAAAGGGAAGAATCCGAACTGCTATGTCATTGACAAAGTGAACGGTGCCAAGTTGGAGAGACCTGTGCGTGTGTGGGTCGAGAATCTCAAGCTGCCTCGTCCCGAACCTTCCACTCGCTGCGTGATCAACGGCCACGAAACGTTTCGGTGGTGGGGCCAGCCGGAAGAGGTGCGCGCAGCTGAAGGCTGGGAACAGGCACAGCATTCTTTTCAGCCTGGTTTCTTTTTCCGGGCGACCTCCGTCAAGAAGCCTGCTAATCTGCACGTTGCCAACAAGGGAGGTTGACGCACAACAAAACGCTCCAGCGGACGCGGACAAGCCGCGCCGCTGAGCTCAGTGTTCGGCAACGCAAAGGAGAAACATATATGTATTCACACAAGGTACTACTACTTATCTTGGTAACTATCGTAATAGCTGGCTGTCAAACCAAGCCAGTTAAGTATGAGGTAGACACAGTTGTCCGGCCCATGCTAATGGCTGATGAACATGGTAGGACTCGGCAGTATACTGTTGACATCACCGTTACTGAAACCAACCCCCATGGAGAAAGCATAGTTACAAGACCACAGATACTGACGATGGTTGGAAAGCCAGCCGAAATAACCGTGGAAGAGTTGTATACGAACCAGCTTCCAGGAAGAATCTCGTGCACAGCCTTGGTAAAGCATGAAAAAGATGGAAACAGAGTTGATACATCTGTCTCAATTATCAAAAAGGGTAAGGAAGGCTGTTTAATCAAACAAAGTACGACTTTCCCTCAATA
>JABXJW010000127.1 GCA_013375395.1 Desulfobacterales bacterium | reverse complement strand
AATTAGACGGCAAAGTAAAAAGCTCCAAATTCAAGGCGCGCACCTCTTTTAAAGCCGTCAGGCGCAATCCTGAGGAATGAGGCGTACTTATCGTACGTCGCAGTGACGAAGGATGCAGCGCAACGCAGAAGTTGGACTTTTTACGAAGCCGTCACAACTCGCATTTGTGCTTTAACATATGAACCGGACCGCTGTAACACGCCTCGATCACATCACCCGTAATATGATCTGTCGGGTTGCAAACAAGTCGACGGTTGACGCAAGCCACACGATTCACATAGGTGGAGATAAAACCCAAGTCGTGAGAGACTAAAATTATCGTCACTTCCTCGTTGAGCTTTCTTAACACCTCGTAAATGTCATGTTCAACCCTTCCGTCTATGCTGGCAGTGGGCTCGTCAAGGAGGAGCAATTCCGGTTTTCCTACCAGGGCCCTTGCCATGAGAACGCGCTGTTTCTGCCCGCCGGACAGTGCCCCAAAACGCTGATTGCGAAGATCATAAATTTCTACTTGCCGCATGGCCTCTTCGGCTGCCCGCCGGTCGATCTTGCGATACCTGCCTAGAATAGGGGCCTTTCCTAATCGTCCTATGAGAACCACATCCATGACGCTTATGGGAAAGGTCGCGTCCAGGTCTGCATGCTGGGGCACATAGCCGATGAGATGACGGCCACGCTCCGGCGTCCGGCCAAAGACCCTAACCTTGCCGCTCAAGGGATGAATCAGGCCGAGTATGATTTTCAAAAGCGTGCTCTTGCCGCTCCCGTTGGGGCCGACCACACCCAAGAAATCGCCTTCCTGAACGGTCAGCGTGATATTCTCAAGGACGAGATTCTCGTCATAGGCGAACTCGACCTGAGATATTTCTATCACAGGTTTCTTTTGGCTCATTGCATGACCTTTGCAAAAGTCTCTGCGATCTTTCTCATATTCGTCAGATAGTCCTTTGCCAATGGGTCGATTTGAACAACCTTTCCCTTAATGGCGCGAGCCACGGCCCCGGCGCTTTCCTTGCTGAACTGTTTCTGCACAAAGACTACCCTGATCCCCTGTTGGAGCGCCTGTTCGATAAGACGGGCCAGCGACTTCGCACTCGGTTGCTTTCCATCAATCTCGATGGGCATCTGCACAAGCCCGTAATCGCGCGCAAAATATTCCCAAGCCGGATGAAATGCCATAAATTTGCGGGCCTTCACACCTTTTAAGATTTCGGCAATTTCTGCGTCGAGTTTGTCGAGATCATCGCAGAAGGCCCCCAGATTGCCTTGATAATAAACCCTGTGAGTCAGGTCTTCTGCAATCAGGGCATCGCAGATGTTTTGGGCCTGGATCTTGACCAACCTTAAGCTCGTCCATATATGCGGGTTCCCCAGGCCACTTGTCTCAGGGTGGCCTTCCGTGTGTTGTTCATCTTCAGCATGCTGATGGCGCCTTGCGGCAAGAAACGCAATGCCCCGCCGTGTATCGATCACCTTCATGTTGGGATTTGCTTTACTGATTCGTGCCATCCAGATATTTTCAAACGGAACGCCGATGCGAAAGTAGAGCTTTGCCTTGCTCAGCTCGCCCATCTGTTTGGGCATGGGCTCATAGGTGGCCGGGCTGTGTCCGGGGCCGACCATGACGGAAACATCAACCCGATCACCCCCGACACGCTCAACAAAATATGCCTGGGGCAGGATGCTTACGAAGACTTTGATTTTGCCCTTGCTCTGCCCAAGCGATCCCGGATAGACAGAGGCGCTGCCAGGAAAAAGAACGGCCAAAAAAGCGGCACAAAACAGAACAGCCGATAATATGTTCTTTCCTTCCCTCATCCTGTTCATAATTTGACCCTGCGCAAAAGGCTTTTGTCCTTCCAAAACAGAGCGAGAACTCACGTTATTATCTAATCCACATGCAATTGAGTTGCAAGACGAAAAATATCGCCTAATGAAAGTCCCCTTCACAAATTTTTTTGGTTGTGCCAAGGTATGATGGTCTCGTAAAAAGTCCAAATTAGACGGCAAAGTAATCCGCCGAAGGCGGACCAAATTCAAGGCGCGCACATCTTTTAAAGCCGTCAGGCGCAATCCTGAGGAATGCGGCGCACCGTATGGTACGCCGCAGTGACTTACCCTGTTAAATCGGCTCCGCCGTCTCTCATAGCGAGAATTTAACGGGGCAGGGGATGCAGCGCAACGCAGAAGTTGAACTTTTTACAAAGCCGTCAAAGTATACGTCATCATAGACTTGTTAGATGCCATAAGCCGGGAGCCCCAAAACGATGGTCTACAAACTGCTGGGTGATTTCGTGATACTGCTCCACTTCTTATGGATCATTTTCATCCTCTTCGGATTCCTCCTGGCCTTGAAATCTTTCAAGTTTGCCGTGATACACGTGGCAGGGTTGGCATTTACACTTGTTCTGAATCTCGGAGGATGGTACTGCCCGCTGACCCACTTGGAAAACGTTCTATACGGCCTTTCTGACCCGCAGCTCACCTACACAGGCTCGTTTATTGCCAACTGCCTGCAAAAACTCATCTACCTGGATCTGAAGGAGGCCTACTTGCGGGTTGGGGCTATCGCCTGGGTGGGTCTCAATATAGTGGGCTACGTCCTACTTGCGAGCAAGAGAAGGCTGGGAGACGGCAGATGGCAGAGGGCGCAGACCAAAGGGTATAAGACACAGGAAACCGCCTAGCGTTATCCTGTATTTTGCCCTACGCTCTATGCTCTTTGCCCCGTCCTCATGCCCACTGCGCCATGCACGGCCTAATATTCATCATATATCAACCCTGCCAAAAGCGACTCGTCGTTGAGCCTGGCCTGAATATCTACGGCAAAAAAATCGCCAACAGGCTTGAGGATCTCCGGGTTGTTTTTCCACACTGTGCGGCCTGCCTCCAGTACGACCTCGACGCCTTTCCTGGTCATCTTGCCAAGCGGCCTGCGACACGGTCCAACAGGCATACCAAGGATTGCCATCAGGGTCTTTGTGCCGAGGGGATTTCTCGCACGGCAAGAAACAGGCCCGTAAGGGGTTTCCTCTTCTGTTTTTACGGTCACAATTCCGAAAAAGGGTTTCAATGCTGCCATGAGTTTTTCCGCCTCGCCCTGATTGCCATCCTTCAGGAAAGTGGTCATATCCTGGACAGCCTTGGGGGCGATGTTGGAGGCCACAGAAATAACACCGCTTGCTTTGATTGCAGGGTCGGTCATCATAGCAAAGGTCTTGTCATCATCGCCTGACAGTATGGTAAAATCATCGCCGCAGCACTGGCGGGTGCGTTTCATATTTTCGATGTTTCCTGTAGCCTCCTTGACCGTGCTCACATTGGCAAAGTGATTATGGAGCATGGCAAGGTCTTCAGGGAGAAGCTGTGCGCCGGTGCGACCCGGAATCACGTACGGGATAATCTGAATCTGGGGGAACTTGTCTGCAACAGGCGCCACATATTCCCTGCGGATCTCAAGGGAGCTCGGACCATTGTAATAAGGATCTACCAGCAGCGCTGCATCGGCCCCAACATGCACTGCGTGCTCCGTGCTTTCCACGGTTTCCCGCGTATTGTTGCTGCCGGTCCCTGCAATGGACAGGCATCTGCCCTTGCATTTTTCGGCCACCAGCCGGATCACCTCATTGTGTTCTTCCCAGCTCAATGTGGGGCTCTCACCCGTCGTACCAACGGCCAGTATGCCACCCACACCGCCTGAAATCTGAAACTCCACCAATTTTTCCAGGGCCTCGTAATCTACCTTATGGTCCTTGAAAGGCGTCATCAGGGCCGTGTAACATCCGCTGAACATTGTGGCACCTCCTTGTTTGACGGCTTCGTAAAAAGTCCAACTTCTGCGTTGCGCTGCATCCTTCGTCACTGCGGCGTACCATAAGTACGCCTCATTCCTCAGGATTTGCACGCCTTGAATTTGGCGCTTTTTACTTTGCCGTCTAATTTGGACTTTTTACGAGACCATCTTGTTTTGACAAACTCGTAAGAAGTCGAAAAACATGTCATTGCGAACGGAGCGAAGCAATCTGATGCACCATAACTGCTTGTATCTATCAGATTGCTTCGTCGTTGCACTCCTCGCAATGACTCGGTTCGTGAGTTTTTACGAGACCATCTGTCTCGAGACCTTTGAAATGCTTTTCAAAGGTCTCGGCTCGGGTTTCCTCAAAAAAAAACAGCCGGAGGCCGCTCCGACTGTAACCCGACCTAGAGAGCGCTCCACGGAAAAGCCGTGACAGTCCTGCGGATCTTATCAGCAGACCCAGCCCGCTTTCGCAACAGGCCAAAAGCGAACTTCGGCGATGCACCCTTTCACCGCAAGGTCAAAATGCGGGGCCTGTTCCCCTGCCTTGCGGCTACTTATGAGCACCGCGCCTCAACTCCGGTTTGAAGCCAAACTAGAAGATGGCAAATGAGTTGTCAAGAAAAAACTCGATGATTTTAGACCCTGAGTGTAGCAATGAGCTTCTTGGGGTCCAGAAGGATTTCGAAGGCATGTTTGATGTGGGTGACCACAATGTCGGCCTGAAGCATGGCCCTGGTCGCGGCGCCTTCTGCCTGAACGGTGCATATGGAGAGCCTGGCGGCCTTAAACATTTCCACATCTATGTTTCCATTGCCCACACAGACTGTGTGTTCAGGCCCGATCGATTCAACAAAACTCATTTTCTGCCCGGCTGTCTCGGCGACAATGGCCTCAATGCCGGCGGAATGTTCGAAGGTCTGTCTGAGGACGCCGCGCGTATCGCCGGAAAGGACATAGATCTTGAATCCCTCGGCCTTCAAGGCTTCCAGATGATCCAAAACGCCGGGGATGAAATCACCGGATTCGGTCAGCGTTCCGTTCAGATCAAGCACCACATTTTTCAATTCAACAGAACCGTAACCGGGAACGGCAATTGTTTTCACTTCTTTCTCCTAAAGCCCTTTTCGTCCCAGGAAGTCATCATCAATTTTGACAATTTCACCATCGTACGTCAAAGGGATCTTTGTTCTTTCATCCAGGCTACGGTTGTGCCCGCCAAGACCTCTGTATAAGCATAAGTCCAACCCTTCATGAGGCTTAGCGCGATTTCCTCCATCAGCCCACCATCTATCCAGAGCGCCAAATAACATTCCAGGATGGAAAAGCCATTCCTCAAACCCGAGTTCATCAAGTCCGTTACACCTTACCAGATATTCGCTGAATCCTGTTTTTTTCAAAGCAAATTCCGAATTCATATATCTCGTTTGCCAGCGACATTCGAGGAGTCGATGTCCGGGACTCCGGCGAACCTGCCTACTTCCACTTCAGCCTTAATCAAATTCTTCCGGCCGCGAATTATTTCTAATACCTCTGTACATCTATTTTCACCTCCATATTTTGTTCAGGTTATCTTGCCTAACGTTTTGCGTACTTTGTAAAATCCGTCGCCGAATTTGCGAACGAAACTTTTTATGCTGTATTAGGCGAGGTTTTGCTCGATTACACCTCATCGCCTTCTAATTCTAACTTTTTTGGTTCTATGATTATTAGATTTCCCTTGAAGTCATCTTCTGATAGGTCCTCAAATGTTTCCAGAAGGTGTAAGAAGAAAAGTCCTTGAGCCTTATGCCTTGCGCCAGCCTGATAGCCTCATCTTTCCCTCATTTTTCTCTCCACATCATGATATTAATCGCCGACATGCAGTTCAGATTGAAGATGTGGGAAAGATATAAAAACATCTTTGCGATATAGTGAATTTTGTTACGTATACATAGCAGAGACTTGTGTTCGTGAACTTTCTCCCTTGCGGACCGATACATGACGGGGAGTGATCTGGAAATTGGCCATCTATGTAAAGATCGATCTACAAATGAGATCGTTACATCAGCAATAATTCACTGAACACTTCATATACACTAACAGGCTTGTTAATCCATGTATTTCAATAGGTTATACTTTTGTGGTACTGTCAAATGTATAAATAATGCACTTTATCGTTTAACGCAAAAATCTTCCAAGGGACTATTTCGCAAGAACCACTGAAAATCCTACATCATTGCATATCATATCCTCGAAAATCCAAATTTTAAGGATAAGGAAAGCCACTTATAAACCATACAAGTTCGTCCTTGTAAAAAAGATACACTCCCCTGTATTCAGGTATATTATGTAGTCTCAAGAACTCGAACTTTTCCATATTATCTGCTTTGTAAATCAATATTTCGTTTGTGCCATGCTCCTGTGTTTGGTGGGGTTCACCGAGAATTTCTACTAATTGCTTTTTATTTATATCGAGACTAATCCCATCGTCGGATTCGAAATGTTCGATATAGGTTGCATAAGCTATTCCACATTTATTCGGTTCGTAGCTAAAAAGTTGCCAGAGATTGTCTTTTATTTTTTTAGAAACATTTCCAGGATCCTCTAGTAATTCATCAATACATTTTGTATACGAGACTACAATTTGATTGACGTAATATCCTCCTGGGTGGGTTACAAATAATAAACACTGATTCTTATAACGATTATAATAAGCTCTTACCGACTCAGGTAACAACTTTTCTTTCAAAGGTCGACCTAATCCATGTCTGATGACAAATTCTGTTATGCTGTCATCGTGGTCAAGCCTTACATCAGATACTTCTTCAAGAACGAATTTTGGATATTTGTAATCAGCGAATTCACGATCATTATGATTTAAGTCTTCTTCAATTTTTGAAACAAACCCAACTTCAGATACCGCAACGCCGGAATTCAGTATCGCGTCGTAAGTATCGGTTATCGTGATTTTCAATTCTTTTATACTAGCCATTACCGGTATATAGCTGGTTACACTTGAATCCATCAGCCTGACGTCCCTTTCAAATCCATCAAAACTGAGCTTTATCTCCCTGATCCTCGAATATGAATTATAAGAAAATTCACTTTCCGTATAACCATTTGTAACTGTCAAAAACAAAATATGTACTGGCTCATCGCAAGTGAGTCGAATCCATTCATTTACACCGTGCTTTGATACCCAGGCAGTTGAGAAGTTCTCATCGAACATTTTATGTGGGAGATAATCCGAACTCAAACAGGATGATACTCCGACTAAACACTTATTTCCAAGCACATTTATTGGTGTAAGTTCTTGTTGCCTAAGTTCTACGGGTACGGATATGGGAGTTACTGGGCCATCAAAGTGAGGCATTTCGCCACTCAACAGCTTCTTTTTCAGCGGTGATGCACAAGAGCATAAGAGAACCATCATGATCGAAACGATGAGTAACTGGCTCTTGGTTTTCATTCCTCCCCCCCTTCTCTTATCTTATCTACACCAGGCTGCCCTCTACCGAAGTAAAGGGTACGGTGTAGGGTTAGAATTTATGCCTTTGCCTTTTGCTTAGCTTTGGACTGCCTAAAAGCGTAGCGGGAAATAAGACTCTGATCCCGCCAGTTGATGTCTTGCCAACATTCACAGTCAGCAACTTGTTATCATAGTAGTTGCTTATTGAAAATGTTTGGACCTTTCACTTTTCGCCATGGATAGCAGGTGTCTGGAACTGCTATTTGCTCGCCCTGGGGGTGGTCTGAGTAACCCACCCAAAACTCAAGTCTCTTCAAATAAACTGTCATGGTACGCGATATTCCAAATAGGCATCCCCCCATTAGTCAGCGTCGCCCTGAACCGTTCCGGTATATCTGACTCTCTTTGGGACAATGGAATCTCTGTCATAGAAATGCCCACTGGCATCTGCGCCTTCAAACAATGCACCGTGACTTCTTCTACAAAGCAAATGAGTCGGTCCATGATGAATTTTACGAAGTCACATACCTTCTGGCCTGAGATTTCAGGTTCATTAGCGCGAATGACCCCAGAAACCTCCGTATACCTCACTTTGGGCAGTATCCACCCATAATGCTCGAGATCATTACGGCTGTTGATCAAGCGCTCAGACCACTTCCGCGTTTCCCTCAGGTATGCAGCCAAGTGTGGATCATATTTTTCCAGTCCTCTTACCCCGTTTTCAAACGCATTTTGCTTCTTGAATAAGAAGCCAATGTTGAATCCCAAAACCTTGGTCACCTCCTGCATTCCCTGCTTTAGTGCGCGCACCGCACTGTTCAAAAAAATTTCCACCTCCTTACGCAGTTCCTTATCAATCGGCTTTTCAATATGAATTGTGTGTCCGCGCAACTGTCCAACTTCCCCCTTAGCGAGCTTGCTAAAGTGGTCAGCTACCAGTTGAGCGATTTCCTGTGAAGCACTGCGCGTGTTCAACAGTGCTTCCACAACCGGTTCATATGGCTTATCGAATATGTCCCGCTTGGCATAGTCCGGAAAGATGACATCCCGCAAACGCAAAATCCCCAAAAGAAGACGGGCTATGAAGGGTGATCTTGAACCTTCGTCCATCATTTTTTGGAAAACAAACTTTGATGGGTCCAGTTTTACAACCATGTTGGTCTGCCTCTGAATGCTTTGTAGCATTTGCGTGAAGTCTGCCTGCGTGATTGGAAGCACATATGAGATTTGACCATCAGCCCGCCTTACGATACCTCCACGCTTCAATGCCTTCTTTCCAAGAAAGATCAGCAGCCCATCCAGCGGCAATTTCCCTTTGAGCAAGACCACTCCACCATCTTGCCAAGGAAGGAATTTTATGGTGGACAGAACATTCCCCTGCTGGTCTTCAATCAGGAACGGACGTGGAGGAATATATCGGTCATTATAGAACTGCCGTGGCACCGGCATTAGATTGCCACTCAGGTTGTACTGGTACCCTGTAAGTGTCATTCCTTTTTTTGGTGTACCTTCCAAGATTCGGTTAAAGTTAGGCAGATTCGCGCCGGGAGAAAAGATCATGAGATGTGCCGTGAGGAAAGAGTACATCTTGTTAAAGGCAAACCGTCCGGTAGGTCTAACAACAATGATTACATATATCGGTGGAGAGTAGCGGGCTAAGGCACCCTCAGCAGGTGGAAGAAAATCACCTACGACATTTTCCCCTGGAAACTGGACTGCGTAGTTGATTATGCCTTTAGAGAGCACAACCACCATGTCGGTCCACTCGCGGTCTGGATGTTGTCTGTTCAGACGATCGATCTCTTCAGCCAAAGTCTCAAACGGCACCGAAGCGTCACGGGCAAAGATTATTCCTAAGGTGACTGTGGTATACGGAACACCGGGTACGTCTGGTGCTAGAGTTTTTTTGAGTCTTTTCGCACAGGCAATCCGCTCATACGCAGCGCGCAATTGTTCCACACCCAAGCTCTCATCGACATCAATAACGCAAGCCACATTATCTGTGTTGAAGTTCAAGCGTTCTGGTGTAGGCTGAGATTGTGAAACAGTATAAATGAGAGTGCCAAAAATGTCCGTCTTTTGTCCTTCAGTATCTCTGGCAAATCCCTTGGTGGCCCGAAAAGGCCACACCAACAACTGATTCAGAGTTTGGTTCAGTGCATCCGCGAGGCTGCCAGTTGACACGGCGAGCTTTTGGCCTGCATCATGAACCACCTGGGATATTGAAGCTTCCATAAGTGAAGTAACTATTTCACCAACCAACGATAATCTATTTGCTCATGATAGAGGCCTAAAAGATGGTGCCAGCAATGAGCACCTTCCTCTACTCTACATGGGAAGGTGTACCAATTATAGCTTTTATGATGATATGATAACGAGTCTGTTCTCATAAAGGCAGACTCAGAAAATTTGGAATAACGTGTTTAACTGATCAACAGATAGCTTGCCATTATCGCAAACCTCGGGAAATTTACTATATCAAAAGGACATCGAAAGCCCCAACCACAAAGCAACTGCAAATCAGCAACATTTATAAAATCGCTTCGCAATTTTATGTAATGCGGCCTACAGCTCGGAGAGGACTACGCCCCAGAGGGCTACGCCGCTTAGAATCGGTGGTTAGCCTGCGCAACTTAGACATGGACTCTCGCCTCATGCTATTGCCACGATGGGGCTTTCGGCTCCTGGATACAGGGCATCGATTTCTCAGTATCGTTTTCTTTGTGTTATCTGGAGTGTCGGCTATACCTGAGATGCAACATCGGTCACGTTGGCGCCTATTTCGTACAAAAAGTCCGGTGACATGTCAGCTCCATTTTCCCAGACTATCGTATCAACATCCGAATTCATCCGAACTGTTTTAAAATAGTTGATATCTCTTAGGGGTTCGAGAATATTTCGCCATCCAAATGTGACTCAAGATCAACAATCTTTTTGCTTCTATCCTCAAAAGTCAGTCGCAATTTGTATCCAGATACATAGCTTACCTCTCTAAC
>JABXJW010000011.1 GCA_013375395.1 Desulfobacterales bacterium | reverse complement strand
CCCAATTTCAACTTCTACTCGCCCAAAGAATCGATATGTTATGTCCTGTTCTCCATAGACTTTGGCCCACACATTAGTGTGCTCTCCAAATCTTGTCGAATACTCAACTGCCTGGACTGTAATAGTAACCTCGTAGCGTTGGCCATGAAAAGTAACAGTAGCGACAAAAGACGCTCCATAAGCAAACGCGAAAATTATGACTCCTATAATCACAGCAATTATTGCGCAAGCTATAATGTCATCTTTCAGACCCATTTTCCTCGTTCACTCCACCAAAGGGTTTTCTTTGAAGCGTTTCGCTAGACTGGGGATCTTCAGTTTGACTGGAGATATCGTCATTCCGGGTGGTGCGTTCTCTTTGAACCACCCATCAATCGAGTTTTGAACTCTCTGCATATCGAGAATAGTCTGATGGATGCAACCAGCTTCTCTCATCTTCACAGGCAAATCAAGAATATGGCTGACAAGATGGTCAACAGTTCGGCTTAGATGATTCGCGAGACAAACAAAACAGCTCTCTTTTCTGAGATTTTTCTTCGGGTATTGGCATACAGCTTCTTTGTCATATTTACATTCTTTCATGCTAATCAACTCTCATGGAATCGATCGATGCTTTCTCCTATCCAACATAATGACCAGCCGATAAACCAAAGAAAACAAATTGCGGGCAGAAGCAAGAAAACTAGGGCTTTACTCATCTTATTGCCACCAACCTGATCAGCCTGCAGCGGCAGTTAGGATGAACTTGAGGACGCCAAACATAAGGCGCAACCTTTCTGACGTAGAGAAAGTCTTTGGTAAGTTCTTCCTCGATGAAGGTTCTTCCATGGAGAAGCCGGCACTTTTCACAAGTTCTGTCATCAATTTCAGCCTCAAAACCCCAAAGTACCCCTTCTACAGGTTCGTAGAATGGAAACCAGCGAAAATCTCTTCTAACCAAAAGATTTTCCGCTTGAAGCCTATGAAGCGCATAATAAACATCTTCATAAGGAAGATCAAGCTCAGCAGCTATACTAGCCACGCGTCTACCTGGCCACATGTTAACCAAGTCAAGAATCGGCGCAACTAGTTCCTCGCTCATTCTTGTAACTCTTCTTCGCCAAGTTCTACTTCTTCGACGACAACATCGTATTCAGGATACTTTTTCAGAATGCTCTCCATCTGGTCCATTATTTCTTGCTGCTTAGAGAAGTAGTCAAAAACAGGTAGCCACAGGCCTTCTGCTTTGAACGATGTTATTGCGATTTTCTCGCCATTATACTTTCTTGCCAAGACAAGGTTTTTCTCCTTATCTATGTCGAAAGGAATGACCGGCTCCGGCACTGGTGGAGCTACTAGCTTTGCTAACTCAGCTTCGAGACTTTCCAATTTGGTTTCGTCTGCTTTTTCCATTTTCATCACTTCTTCGATTTCTTTCTTATGCGGTAACCGCTTTCTTTTTGTAATTGATTGAAAAAAGCTCTGATGACTGAATCTTGTTCCATCGCGTACCTTACCTGCTTGGGCTGAGTACGCATTAACTCAAACCCTTCAGCGAATAACTCAGCCTCGTTTGTTAGTGCGTATGAAGAGATATATTTTCTAACAGAATCTTTCTTTGCTTTGCTGCGAAGAAATTTCCTACACCAACTTGGTCTGGTAGTTCCATGCCTCATTTTTGCGATGTGGTGGCCCATCTCATGAGTTATGGCTTTGTTGGGCGATATAGCTCTGTACTGGGAATTAACGACAATCCTTTTATCCAAGGGAGCGTAAAAACCACCCCACTTATCAGACGCACCCTCTTCCCCGAAGAAATTGTCAAATCCTTCCCCTGTAGTATAACGAAGTTCTACGCTTTCAAGATCTCCACTTTTGTAATATCTAAGCTCTTTCGCCACGTCTTTATCATAGTCTTCGAAAACCTTAGATTTCTCCCGTGCAAGCTTGCTTCTTTTTCGCCACTCTTCTTTCTTTTCAGGCGTCCAGTACTTCTTCTTTTCTGGAGCCACTTCCGGTTTCTCCTTTGGTTTTCCTGGCACCTCCTGCTCAATCCTTTTAAAAGCTTGCTCTGGAGTTTCACCGGGCTTTATGCAAACAGCGCGGCCGTGAATAGTCACCCACTTACATTCTTCTTCTTCAGCTTGGAGCCTCATTGAGTCTGAAAGTCGATTTCTGGGTATGGGCTTCACAAAGCCAACTTGCTCAAGAACGCCGCCGGGAACGTACTTTAAGTGTTTTTCAACTTCGGTAGGCATTTGCCACCACTATCCTAAACGAGCGTCAGCCTGCTTTCTTCTAACATTTCGCAGGACCGATTCTCTAATAACTCGGTGAATTACATCCCATTCCGTATCCGACAGTACCCCAGCAGGCCCAACAGGTACTCTTTCTTCCAACTTTTCAAGTGGCCAACCACCGGCCTCAATCAAGATTGTGCGCGCTTCGCCGGTTCTGATTAAGCCGGTTTCCCAAGCATGAATAACTTCCATAGTTTCGACTTCAAGTTTTTCTTCAAAACCCCAGTTGAGTCGGACGCCCGCTTTAATCGGTTCGAAACCCCCTGTCTTCAAGGACGGGGTCCAAAGATTCTCTTCTATTCTTCGCTTCAAAAAGCGCTGAAGCGGCATGATCAGCATCTTTTCATGCAGCTCTATAGCACCCTTAATGCTGGCCTCGGTGTATCCAGGCGTAGTCATGGCTTTAGCGACAGGAGAACCCAGGCCAAGAATATACTCGCCCAAGATTAGTTCGACAACTTGATTCCAGCCACGGAGAACTTCAGGAACAATACTTAAGACATTCGCACCTTCAACGTTAGTAGTGAACCGGGCACCTTTCTTAGGCAGTTTTTTGATAAGTTTGGCCCAAGCTTTAACGTCTTCGTCGTCTTTACCCGGGAAGTTCCACAATTCATTAGAAGCCGCTGATTTCTCCAGGATTTGGTCAGAAGCATTTATTATGCGGCCCTTGATCTGAAAGAAGGCTTTTCTTTGTTCGCCGTCACCTACATCCATGGGTGCGCAAAGCTTGCGCATAACGCCTGAGCCAAAAGCTTCATTATTGACAGGATGCCAACGGAAATGGATCATGTGGTCGGGAGGGATAATATTGCCGCCGTAAGCAGTCGTTAGTTTGTATCCTAACTTGTCGTTTATTTTGGCCGCTGTTGTCTCTTTGGTCTTTTCAAACTTACCTCGCTCATTCCTGAAAATCTTCTCAACAGCAGTAAGAGGAAGAATTTCTAAGTCGTCAAGTTTTCCTTCCGGTTTCCACCAGAAACTATTGCCGAAAGCAATGCATTCGCCGGCTGCTGTTTGCATTTTCTCATCAAGGTTAAGACCCAGGTTTAAGTCGTCAATAAAGTCTTTAGCGGTTTTTTCCTTGACTTTAACCTCTTCATAATCAGACTCCATAGTTGTGTGAAAACCAGGCCCGGCTACCTGGCCAGCCTGAAAATCGATTACCGTGCCGGTCATCGTGTCATGAGTGTAAACGTAAATCTGAGTCGCGAAATCGATTGCTGGTTTTTCACCCTGGCCAAGTTTCCATTTGGGGATAACTATGCCTTCGCTTCCTTTCTTTCTGGGGGACGACTGAACAAGGACACCTTTGCTTCTGCGAAAGGGCAGAAACTTCCTAAAAAACGACATCTTAACGAGCTCCTTTAATCGTTCTTTTTGCAAGATCTTCACGAAGTGCGTCATTGACAAAAACTGATCTATTCACTTTTCCGCGCACTCTTTCCATTTTGAAAAACAGTTCTCTTTCGAATGAGATTGACCTCACAATTCTATTTCCCAAGGCCCGACCCCTCCATTCCCGCATCCTTGCTTAAAAAGTGAGTTTTGGTAAGTTTAACATCAAACTTATATATAAAAGTGTTGTTAATAATTTCCACACAAAAGTTTCTTACAGAAGGCTCCTTCATAAATGCCATTCGGGAAATGGGCGGACTTTGACGCTTGCGTTGCTGACATGATGAAGACTCAGAATTATGACGAAGAAACTGCAAGGCAGGTCTGTGGCAAACTCCAAGCGAAGCTAGAAGAAGGTTTTGCTTGGATCAGCGACGTGGAAATTCAAAGGCCATACAAGCATCTCATAGCCGGAAAAGCAATTCATCCAGTCAAAACTTATCATCCAGATGAATGGCCAAACGTGCGCGTTTTCTTAGAAGAAGAACTGGAAAAGTCGGTTCAAAGCTTAATCGGCAAACCTCTGTTTCTAGATCACTATTTTCCAGTTGAAGGCGAAGTTATGGGTGCCCACTATGAAGATGGCGCAATAGAATACATAGCTTCACTTAATGATGAGCGAGTTCTAAATGACATAGAGAAGGGCAACATAAAACACTGTTCTGTTGAGTTCGACTGGAAAATACTGGAAAAACTTAACGGAATAGCCCCCAAAGGCATAGAATTCACTCATCTGTCGCTTCTCAAGAATCTCAACCCAGGCGACCCGAAAACCACGGTTCAGATCTGGGAAGGCGTAATCAAGCATTTGAAAATGGCTAAGAGCCGTCACCCTGCACCTAGAAAAGGGCAGAAAGGTGAAAACCTAATGGACAAAGAAAAGATAGGCCAATTGTACGAAGCCCTAGAAGAAAACGAGCGCCCACCTAAAGACTGGTGGGACAAGTGTGTTGCGAATGTAAACAGCAGCAACCCTGAGTACACAGAAGAACAAGTGTCTGCAGTCTGTGGTCACATCTACTATCATGTGCCTGGCGGAAAAGGAGCAAGCTGGGAAGGCTGGAAACCTGAAGATTTTGCCAAAGTGCTCAAACTCAAGGAACAAGAAGACGCTGCGACTCAGGCCCCTGAAACTGATGAGCATGGCTGCGTAATCGGCAAGGAAAACTGGGACGGCGAAAAATGCGTCCCAATCATCGAGGAAGGGAAAAGACCTTTCATCATCGGTTTAGCTCAGTGGCTAAAAGAACAAGCGGAATATCCTTGGGAGCAATGCATGGCCGACATGAGAGCCCAAGGATACGACGAAGAAACAGCCAAGAAAACTTGCGGCGCCATAAAGGCCAGAGTAGTGCAACATTCGCTAGACAAAGGCCTCGCTAAGACTCTAGAAGAAGCTGTCGATCTGATAGCCAAGAAAGTATCAGAAGATAAAGTCGTCGGTTACCTAGCAAAAGCCCTATCTGAACAGCAAGAAGAAGAGCCTGAAAGAGATGAACATAGCTGCGTAATTGGTGAAGAGACATGGAACGATGACCAGCAAAAGTGCGTACCAACAGAAGGTACAGTTGAAGGCCTACGGAAAACTATTAAGAAGCTTCAGGAGCAAGTCGAAGAGTTAGAGCCACAGGTCACCGATCAGGCAGCTACGGTTGAAAACTTGCGTTCTGAGTTAGCGAGCAAACAGGAAGAACTGAAGAGCCTGGAATCTCAGAAAGTTGCTTTACAAGCTGAGATTGACGGCCTAAACGCGAAACTGCAGGAACTACAAGCCGCACCGGTAACCAGTGTTGAACAGGTGCCGGAACCCATGCAGGCGGAGATAGTCGAAGCCTTCATGAAGAAACACGGATTCGCCAAGAAAGACGAAGTCATCAGCAAACTCAAAGAATCTGTATTGCAGAGAGTACCTCATCAATGGGGCTACGGGCCTTACAGACAGAACACCATGATACAGAAGCTAATTGAAAAATTAGCGAATTCCTAGTCATCAATTCACTTAGATGACAACGCCCAAAGTACCCGCGATGGAACGGGGAAAGGAGACGGATAAGAAGAGGGATAGAATATGGCAGCACCAGAAGATTTGGTTTCAGAGGTAGAACTTGGAGAATCACTGATGTCCGGTGATGTAAAAATCACCGTGGAGCTAGACGGCACCGTAACTAAGGGGCAACTTGGGGCGCTCGCTGATGGCGAAACCTGGCCACCTCACGCCGATGGAGCGGGAGCGGGAATATTCGACGGTGTCTTCCTCAAAGCGGGAGACGACGGAGACTTTGTTCCTCTCCTGAAGTTCGGGCTTGTGAAGGTGCTTGCAGGCGGAATCGTAGCAGCAGGCGATCCAGTAGCGTCAGACACAAATGGCAAGGCGATAGCAGCGACTACAGGAGTAGGAGGCGGGCAAGCGATGATGAGCGCAGGCGAAGAGGACGACGAGTTCATCATATTTGTCGGCATCCAGTGCACGATATAGGGTGATCATGATGGACATTCTTAGAGAAGCGAGAATGAAGATCGAAGCGGGCGAGTACGTCAACAGGCTGGAAGAGTCCGTCAACAGGATGGACGACCTGGACTGGCAGGAACATTTTCTAGAGAAGACTAGAGGAAACGCGCTGTATCAGAAATTCATTCGAGAAGGTCTGACCGCAGATGTCAGTGCTGTGAATGTACAGGCCGACGCGCTCGGCGTCATTCATGATCTAGTCATTGAAGCGGCGACAAATATAGCTGTAGCAGACGATATTATCTGGAAGATTGACGTAACCGAACCACTACGAAGATTCTTCCTAGCAGTAAGAGGTTCAGTATGGCGGATCAGTGAAGGGCCACCAATACAATCGCCAGAGCGCTTTACACCGGTTGACATCACTCTGGAATATGAGTGGGGACAAGACGCACTTTTCAGCCAGTCATACATTGAAGACATGCCACTAGCAGTTCTTCAGAGAGCAATTGCTGACTGTGGACAGCTTCTAGAGGAGCAGTTAACAACCGACATTATAGCGCTTTACGATGCCATAGCAGAGGCAGACTTGGCCGGCGGTGCGAATGTAGATGTGGCTGCTTCAGGAACTCTTACATGGGCCGATCTGGTAAACGCTTGGACAACGCTCAAAACTGAAGGATTCACAGCCGACGCGGCGATCATTCATCCAAACGAGATAGCAGACCTGTGGAACGATGACAAGTTCATCAATGCTTTCTACTTTGGTGACAAGGCTGATGTAGCAAGAGGTGTCCTTGGAGAGACATACCTAGGCTTCAAGATCGTAGAGACCGACCTGATGGTTGACGCTTCCGATTTGGTCTACCTAGTTGACCTGGACAAAGCAGCAGTATGCACAATGAGACGGGACATCACAACGCAGCCGTACGAAGAGAAGCTCTACCAAGGAGCCATAAGCACTAGGCGATACGGCCTTGGAACGTTGAGAACAGAAGCAATCTGCAGACTGGATGTTACGCCTTAGAACAGCGGGGTATTGACAATGACAAACTATTCTGATCTTCAAGCGGCAATCGCTCTGTTCAAGAGCAGAAGCAAAGACGCGGAATTTGTCAAGGACACTTTCGACATTATACGCACTCTCCTCTTGGAAACAGGGCTTTCAGTCAAGAAAGTCTACATGGGCCAAGGGGCTGTAACCGGCACCTTGGACGTGGACCTCACAGCGGAGTTCTCAGTGATAGACAGGGTTGTAGCATCTTTAGCGGGTGACCCAGTTGCTGACGCGATGTGGGTCTCCGCTGCTAAAGGCGCAGTCGCCGGGCATATCGATCTCAAAGTCTGGAAGCCTACAGCAGTAAACGGCACATCAGCAAACGTTACTCCTATTGCAGCCACAGTAGCAGCCAACGTAAACTACGTAGTCATAGGCACACCAGCCTAGAATAAGGTGACTCAAAATGGAAGAACAAGAAAAAGTAAGAACGGAGTTAGCCTCCAATGCTGAATGGATTCTCTTCAGGGAAGTTGACGGTTCAGTAACGGCCGAATCTCGAACGGACGAAACGGAACTTGATCTTTCAGTAACATCTTTGAAGGAACTGAAGAGCCTAATGGCCCTGGTTGAAGGGAGTGGAGTAGAAGTTGAGTGACTTTCAGGAACATGCGAAAGGGAAACTAACGTGGAAACTGGAGAAGTTCAAGGCCAAGGACGGCAAGGAAATCAAAGAGAAAGATATAGAACCCTATGAAACCGTTGAAAAAGAATCTATGTGTCTCTTGAATGAAGGCATCGGCGAACTCATAGACCTGATCTGCGGGCTCGGAACTCCAACTAAGTGGGACGAGGCTAATACTAGGATCGGGGTAGGCGACGACGCAACTGCCCCAGTAGCCACACAGACCGGTTTGCTAGGAACAAACAAACTCTACAAGGGCATGAACACCGGGTATCCGCAGAAATCAGCCCAAAACTCTGTCTTTCAGTCAGACTTCGTTGATGGAGAAGCAGAATGGGCCTGGCTGGAAGAAACCATAGTGAACGCCGCAGACGACACCGGGAAGAACCTCTGCAGGCAGAACACCAACCTCGGGACCAAGCCGACAGGGCAGACTTGGAGACTGACAGGAACCATTACGTGGAGTTAGACTCTCTACGTACCCCCTTCTTTTTTTTGGGTACAGAAAACTTGGAAGGATGAAGTTGTTTAAGACTATTTTGATTCATCCACCAAAGCGGGATGCACCGATTGATTTGCGTGAAGTTATTGACATCGGTTGTGCAGAAGCAAAGAAAGCCTTCCATGTTAAACGACATTTGACTGTAGTGGATATTATTCAACGTTCTTACGGCATTATTGTAGTTGTTGATGTTCCAGAAAAATCTGGAAAAGTTGTAGGAGATTCCTCTGGTGTTAGAGAGGGAAATCGAGTTCACTAATGGGTTGGCTTACTGGTTGGAGTTACCGAAAAAGCCACGAAATTGAAGGGTCTGAAGCAGGGGAACAGACGGATTATCAGATTAAGCACGTTTTTGACATATTCTCAGACCTTCCAGAAAACGCTGCTTCTTTTCAGACCACGCCAACAAGTGATGGTAGCGGTCAATGTGTTCATCCGAGCATACTCTATTTCCCTGACGGATGGAATGGCTACAAATATTGGATGGTAATGACACCTTATCCGGGAGAAAATGATGATTATGAAACACCCGAGATTTTGGTTTGTGACGATGGCGTTAATTGGGTAGTTCCAACTGGACTGACGAATCCCATTGTTGCCCGTGATGCTACTAATCCAAACACCGATCCAAATTTGTTCTATAATGAGGCTACTGATGAACTTTGGGTCTATTATCGGAAAGTCTCAGCCACATATAATCGGCTTTACCTGAAGAAATCCAGTGATGGTGTGAATTGGGGTGGAACAGGTCTTGGAACTCTGCTCTTGGATTTAAGCCCCGGTAATCTTATATCTCCTTCCGTTGAAAAAGTTGGTAGCACCTATCACTTATGGTATGGAAACACGGCAGATTCACCGAATACTCTCAAACACCGAACTTCTACTGATGGCGAAACGTGGGGTTCTGAGGGTTCCTGCAACCTCTATGGCGCAATGCCGAGTGGCAAAGAACTTTGGCATCTTGAGGTTCGCTGGATAAGTGCACATAGTGAATATTGGGCAATGCTGACAGTCTGCAATTTGGGGCAATCAGGAAGCGGAAGTTGGCAAATGTTTGCAAGGAGTATGGACGCAATTGACTGGTATCTATATCCTGAAGTGTGGTTGAAGCCAAAGGGCGGAGCATGGGATAGTTTGTTGGCTTACAAGTCAACATTTATCCTAAGCGGTTCAACTGTGAAAATCTGGTATTCAGCTTGTAGTACTGCAATAGTTTGGCACATTGGGTACACGACTGCAACATTAGAAACTGCAGTAGGCTACATGGATATGTTTAAGAAGATGAAGACTGATGGAGGGGACTTGCGGTTTACTAAAGACGACGGCACTACGGAACTTGTCCCTTGGCTTGAAACTTTCGATTATTATGGTGGACGTGCTATCATTTGGGTTAAGATTCCAACTATTCCTGCGAGTCCCGGTTCAGTAACAATCTATATCTACTATGGTAACTCAGAGGCGACTACAACAAGTGATGGAGTAGCTACCTTTCCCACTTTATTTGACGATTTCCTTGGCGATAGTTTGAATCCCACAATTTGGAATGTAGATGCTTCGGATGGGCAAGTTACTGTTGCTGATAGCATAGTTAAAGTCGAAGGCAATCCGGGAAATTATAGATACTCTTTCTGTTCGAAAGCCCCTTATAGAGCATCACCATTTACAGCCTTACGTTTCTTTGCGAAACTCGAAAAAACGGCTGCTGCACAACAAATAACTCAACTCGGATGGGGTACTTGGGGCATAAATCCCTCAGCCACTTTTCAACATTATCAAGGGTCGGGATTCACAAATACTAGAGACGACGACGGGAATCTCGACCAAGACGTTATTAGCAATATTTACTTCGATGCTTGGTTAAGATATGACATTCTAAGAAACGGCACAACCGCAAAGTATTGCGTAAGCGAATCGCTAATTAACACCGGGGATGCGGATCCCGATACAGGAACTATCGGTGCACAATTCTACTGTAGAGACTCGGAATATGATCTATACTGTGACTGGATTCTGATCAGAAAGTACGCTGAACCTGAGCCTAGTCATGGAAGTTGGGGAGAAGAAGAGTTTCCTCTCATTGAAAAAGACTTTTCTGATATTGGTGGTGGAGCAGAAGTTTTCGGGACTCCTTTCAAGGCTTTTCCCTTCAGTGAAGTTGGTGGTGGAATTGAGGCTTTTCAAATTCCGTTTAAAGGTATGGGTTTCTTGGATCAAGGATTAGGTTCGGAGACTTTCGGAGTTTTTCAGAACAAGTACTTCACCGAGGTTGGAGAGGGACTTGACGTTTTCAGCAAGATAATAACGTTCTTGAAGGCTCAGTTTTCGGATGTTGGAGAGGGAATTGATGCGTTTGAGACTCCATATAGGGAAGTGAAATTCACTGATATTGGCTCTGGAGCGGACGCTTTCACAAATATTGTACTCAGATTTTTCATGGATACAGGAAATGGAATCGATGTTTTCCAGATTGGCATTCAGTCGAAAGGTTTCTCAGACATTAGTGAAGGAGCAGACGCCTTTAACATTCTCTACAGGGAAATGGACTTTCTTGATATTGGGCAAGGAGCGGATGCATTTTCAATTCCTTTTCTGACTAAAGGATTCTCTGATATTGGAATCGGAAGCGAAGTCTTCAAAGTTTTCCTTAACCAATTAGCATTCCTTGATGCTGGAGAAGGGCTAGACATCTTCACTACTCCCTACAGAGACATGGGCTTTGCGGATTCCGGTTCTGGGGCCGACGTGTTTTCTATGTTATACAGAGAACTTGGGTTTTCAGATGAGGCCTCAGGAATCGAAGTTTTTGTGATTCCACTCAAAGGATTAGGTTTCTCAGATGATGGTCTTGGATCTGATATTTTCAAAGTAGCAGTCTTCAAATATTTTGCTGATGTGGGATCTGGGGCAGACGTATTCGAGCAGATACTTGTCGGTTGGTTAGATAAGTTCTTCAATGATACTGGAACGGGAACAGATATATTCGCAATAATCTATAAGGCCCTACCTTTCGTTGATTCCGGTCTTGGAACAGACAGTTTCGTGACACCGTATAGAGAAATGAAGTTCATAGAGGAAGGCTCAGGAGCAGACGTTTTTGTAGTGATTCTTGGAAAGGAGTTCGGTGACACGGGTTCGGGAGCAGACCTGTTTCAGAAACAAATATTCGGAGTCGTACCGAAACAATTTCTCGAATCCGGTTACGGCTCAGACGCTTTTGTGATTTTCTTCAAAGGAAAAGGTTTCGCCGAAGAAGGATTGGGAACAGACGAATTTGCTATTCCACATAGGGAAATGGAGTTCATTGAATCTGGACTGGGAACTGATGTCTTCGCTCTCGCATTTAAAACCACAGACTTTGGAGATTCAGGTCTGGGAACCGACGCTTTTGAAACAGCGTACAGACAAGTGTTTTTCGCCGATACTGCACATGGAGCAGAAGTTTTTTCGAAGATCCTGACAATGAAATCGGTTGATTTCGCGGAGTTGGGGGAGGGAACAGATCTTTTCCTCATTCCATACAAGATAATAAGGTTTCAGGATTTGGGTGAAGGCTTAGACGCCTTTTTGCTGCGCCGGCCCCAGAACTTCTTTGACGCCGGCTTAGGAACAGACATTTTCACGTCTTTCTCCCCGTTCTTCGGGCTGTTGCTAGGCACAATAGACTTTTACGAGATCGGCGGAGAGATCGAGATGCCGGAGATCACAGCAGATATTGAAATCATACCAGAGGAGGATTGAGAAAAATGGTGTATTTGGGAGCGACCAAGACGCTGCGGGTGACCTGGAGAGACATCGACGAAACACTTCTGACGCCGGACACGCAAGAATGGATAATCAAAGACTCCAAAGGTGTCACAAAAGAGACTTTGGCGGAAGATGATTTGAGTATAGTCTCGGAAGGAGTCTACCGATACGACTACCTGGTCCCGGAGGACGGCGAGACCGGGCCCTGGAAACTCATAGCCAAAGCAAAGAAGCTGTCAGACCCCGTGGACAGGTGGGGCGTCCAGGTCAAGCAGTTCGAAGTGACTGCGCCATGAGCGTAAAAATAGGCTACGCCGAAGGTACTTGCCCAGAATGCGGTAGGACACTGCGAAGAAGACGACCAACTGACTATGCAGTATGTGACTGTTTCCAATACTGCCCATTATGCGACAACAAAATGGAGCCGTACACACCTGACCTATCGCCTTCAACATACGGGCCAATAGAATCCGATACAGCAGTAGGCGACACAGAATCGCCCGTGAAGATTCTTTACTACTGCTCAACCTGCAGATATTACTCGGCGCGAATGCCCGTGGAGGTAAGTCTACAATGAGCAAGCACAGAGAAGAACAGGATATGCTCGATAAAACAATACTTGAAATTCTTTCTAAAGGAAAACTGCGAAGGAAAGACATTGAAAAAAAGGTCTTAGCCAGCTGTCATCCCTGGGCCACTTACGGCAGATTCTGCAACAGGTTTCGATATTTGCTTAAAAAGGAATACATTGTACGCATTGCGAGAGGGATTTATGCGATAACTGAAACCGGCAGGAAATATATGGAGCTTTTGTAGCTACTTGTCAGTTTGATTTTCTTACTTATTTTTTAAGACCATTTGTTTTTTAAGTTTATTTTTGTAAAAAAGCTATATAAACAACTTAGTTTACTGTACTTCTTAAAAGCCAGTAAAGGGGTCGGGCGACCACATGGTTTATTGCACCAAAGTGGATGTGCGAAAGCGGCTGGGTGAAAAAGTCACTGCCTTAACATATGACGCTGAAATCGACGATTGCATAGAAGAAGCAGATGCAGAAATTGACACGCAACTCAAACCTTACACGACTGTTCCGTTGTCTTCGGTCCCGGTAAGAATCAAGCATATTAGCGCTGACTTAGCGGCCGGGATTTTCCGCTCCAGAAGAAGCCCTGATGGCCTAGAAAACAAGTTCTGGAAGAGTGGCCAAGAAAAACTGGCCACATACATCAAGAAAACTTACGCGAAAGGTGGTTTGTACAAAGGTTGAGCGTAAGAATAGAAATGGACATCACCGGCTTCCTTGCGTGGGCTGACAATGAACCTGAAAGGGTTAACAGAATCATGACTTTCATTCGTCAAGAGGGAAGCGATGTTGTTCATGAAGAAATGATTCGGCACATGCCAGAAAGAACCGGTTTTATGAAACAGAACATAGATGTAGTTTTCACCGAAACTGGATTCGCTGTAATCGCCACAGCTTCTTACGCTTTGTTTGTAGAGCGTGGAACTGGGATTTGGGGCCGCGGACCTTATCCAATCGTAGCTAAGAAAGCTAAAGCACTTCATTTTGAGTGGATGGGGCGAGAGTGGTTTCTCAAGAGGGTTTGGCACCCAGGTTTCCCGGGTAGATTCTTCGCAGTAAAGACGAAGGAGACTTCCAAGCCTAGAATTTTCGACATAGTAAGTCAACTCTGGAGGGATTTGCACGTTGTATGAGGAGATAACGCAAAAGATCCTAGATCTACTTGCAGCCGACCGGGACTTCAAAGTGGCCGTCAAAGAATACTACTTTGGCGAGCGAGCAATCAATGATGTGCGAGTTAAGTATCCTCATGTCTGGGCGGAGCTAAGCGCGGATGACGTTCAACCGTTTAGCGGCAAAGAAAACCACAATATGGACTTTTTCGTGACAGTCATAGCTAGAGGCCAAGACAAAGAACAAGCGCTCAAGTTCGTACTAAATAAAGCGGAAAATATTCAGACGATCTTGAATGCTAATCCAACTCTTGGCGGCCTTGTTACAGATTCTTATTTTAGAGGCCGCATCATCCTTGACTGGGTGCCAACAAGGGATTATATCACTGTTGGCGCCCGTCTTCCATTATTCGCGAGAAAAACAGTCAGATTATAGTCATGAAACCAAGGAGGAATGAAAAAAGATGGCAGACATGTATTTCGGAATCGGAGAAGAAGGGACCTTCAAGAGTGCAGAAGCAGCAGCGAAGTACATCGATATCTACCGAGAAAGCATCATACCAGACCCCGGCTGGATAATCCCAGAGACAGCGGGAAGACGGGCCTTTGAAAAGAAGACTGCAGGGGCATACCGGGGAAGAGGAAACGTTGAGTTCCCGATAGAACCGGAAAACGGCATAACAAAGATTCTCTACTGGCTCCTAGGCAGCAAAACATCGGCACAGCAAGGCGGAACAGCAGCCTGGAAACACACCTTCAAGCCTGCTGACACTATCAAAAGTTTCACTGGGCGAGTAGGCGTCTCAGATGTCACAACACGCGAGCGGATTCTAGGTGGATGCTTGGCGAATGCCTTGACAGTCCGGTTTGCTCATGGAAGAGAGATGCAAGCGATAGCGGAAGTCTTCAACGCGGGAAAAGAAACTCATGGCGCCATTGGTTCAGCGACATTCTCAGATCTTGACGCTTTTGTCTTCAGCCAGGGCTCAGTAGAATTCGCCGAGAGCGCGAAAGCAATAGTCGCAGAAGGGGAAGTAAGGATCAACAATCGAATACCATTTGACTTTGGCGTTATCGGCGATGACACTTTTCCGAAGATAAGAGTGGGGAAGCGACTGGTTGACGGCAGACTATCCCTTGCTTTTGACGACACAACTGAGTATGCCCGCTTCCTGGCTGGGACAGAGTTCAAATTGGAACTGCTAACTCAAGGACCAGTGATAACCGGCAGCTACTACTACCGTTTCGACATCACATTGCCGAAATGCGTCTATCTTAGGGATACGGCGCCACACGTCGACCGAAGAGAGCAAATACTGTTAGATGCTCCTTTCCAGGCCTTCTATAATCCGTCAGATCAGTATGAAGTAATGATCGAAGTCACGAACAAGGAAACAAGCATTTAGGACGGGGCAGAAGTGAAGACGGTTAAGATCGACGGTAAAAAATACAAGATACGAGTTTTGCCGATAGATCTTGCGCCGGAAGTCTTTGATGCCGTCCAACAAATGCACCAGGTAGCTGAGAAAGTCACTAAGGACGCCTGTGAACCACAACCGGAGAATGACCAGGCCAAATTGAAACTGCTGATGGAGATTTTCAGCTATACGCAGGAGAAACTGTCTCAGACAAAGTTTTTTCGTCAACTTCCAGAATCCGTGGCTTCTCAAGGCAGCGGAACTGGGGATAATTCTGCACAAAAGGCCGTCAGAACTGCTAAAGCTGGGAGGAAGTGATGTTGAATTGTTCACTTTCGACTATGAAGCTGTGCGAGGATACTTCACGTTTGCAGATGATGTTGAAAGGAAAAAGGCCTTGATAAGGAAAATGCGGGAGGAAATGAAGAATGTCGACACCACCGGTCAAGGTTGAGCTTTCTGTTGAAGGCCTAGAACAGGTTAAGGCTGCATTCCAAGAAGTTGCTGAGGCCTCTAAGAAAACAAGTGAAACTGCCAAGAAAGCAAGCACAGAATTTCGGACACTAGCTTACAGATTCTCAGCAACCGTTACCGCAGGCATGGCTCTTGAAAGCACACTAGAAAGAGTGGCCTCCGGCCAGATGAATATTCTAGAAGGAGCTATCAGACTCATACCGATATTTATGACTCTCATAGCCAACATTTGGGCTGTTGTAGGAGCTGAAAAAGCGCGCGCTGTCGCTCATGCCGTCGCTCATGCTTTGTCTGGGCCCCCGGGATGGGCTATTTTGGCAGGGGCTGCCGCAGCTGCGGCTGTAGGTATAGCATTGACTTCCCAAATTCCAAGTGGTGCCTATGAACACATTCCGATGCAGCAGATAACCAGGCAGCGCCAGGTCTTAATCTTTGACGTGCATGATAATCGGTTCGCTTCTGACTATGACGCCGACAGAACCGGCGAGAGGATTGTGGACAAACTGAGGAGGGCCGGCGTAATATGAGCCTGGCGATCCCGCAAATCCGCATGGAAATCTTTAGAGGCCCACCAAAGTTCTTTGACGACAACTTCTACAAGAGCCCTTGGACGCTTGATTGGGGAACGCAAGAAACAGACGGCGACATAGAAACCGTAACTGTCGGCGCAACAGGTCAAGGACGAATAACAAAAACGGTCAGTTTCAATACGGACCCTCACCGCTACGCAATCATTAAATGCACAGCGCTGAACGCGACAAACTGGAAAGCACGGTTCAAATATCAGGGCGTACAGAAAGTTGAAAAAACATACATGACCACAGGCATCAAAGAAATCGACCTCTACACAGAAAACGGGTCGGTCCACTTTGACTGCGACAAGATCGAGATAGAAGTCAACGGATCAGAAACCCAAAAAGTAGAGATTGATTATGCTGCAATCTGTCAGGATATGTTGCTTGTCCCAATAGACGAATCAAAGAGTGACATAGTCGGTCAAATTGAAATCACTCTTCCTCTACTAACTGGCGGCGCCGCTGGCCTCAAGTGTGTTATTCCAAACCAAAATGGTGAATACACCGGAAAGATCGGCGATTTCGATCGGGTCTTACTCTATCTCTGGCGAAAAGGCGCCTCTATGAAGAAGATCTTCGGAGGCACAATACATGTTCCAGGATCCAAAGGTGTTGGCAGCAGCCAGGAACAGTATATTTCAATAGAAGGCATGGGCTACGCTGAAGAGTTCTTTGTTCCTCCGCAGTTGGTGTTCAAGGACTACAAAGCAACAAGTGGGAAGGTTATCATTCAGGACGCTACTGAACTGACTAATTATGTCAGCAAGAAGTTTGTTGATATTGACAATGACATAGCAACAAGTCATGACGTTATCTTCAGTGAAACTGTTCCTAACGCACCCATTAAGGAGATATGCGCTAATGCGAGAACGGCCGCCGGCGTAGTCGGTTTTGACGCTTATGTTGACCCTGCCGGCAATTTGCACGTCTTTAAACGGAGCAAATACACAAGCACTGTCGATCTTTCGGGTAAGATAGCGAACTACACCAAGAAGGAAGATGTCCACCGTATCATCAACAAGCAGAAAGTTTATGGTGCAGCAGAAGATTCGCTTCCAAGCGACCGGGATGTTTGGACAGAAAGCATTACGGATTGGTCAGCTAGTGAAGGTTCAGTCGTTCTCGACACGTTTAATAAGAAAGTAGGCACGGCATCCATAAAGGGGGAAACAGGGACCGGAACAACAGTCAAGTTCAAATTGACTAAACCCATCGCAATCCCAAAGATGGGTGAATCTAAACTGTTCTTCTACATTTTTCCTGCAACACCAGGTTTCCTCACCGCTAACAAAGTGCGATTATTGGCGCCTGACGTGGATAACTATTTTGAGGCCGATTGTCTCTATCCGACATGGTCAATCGGCTGGTTCCTCAATTCATTCCTTTTAGGCCCGAAAGGAGAATATGACGCTGACATTAATCCTCAAGGACCATGGACCAAAACAGGCAGCCCAAGCTGGTATAACATTCAAGCGATAGAATGGGAAGCTTCCTGGCAATTTTCTGGCTACACTATTAACATTGACGGTTTCTACTTTTATCCTAAAAGGTATGAAGCGAGTTGCGAAGACCCAGTTAGCCAAGCGAAGTATAATGTAAGAACCAAAGAGCCCATAATCGACGACTCGCTGACGTCAAACGTTGAGTGCGAAGCAAAGGCGAAAAGCGTAGTCTCATTCCTCAAAGACAAGGTCATCACTCTTTCTAGTTTTGAAGTGGAAGGTGATAATTCTTTTGTCCAGGGAGACAAGCAGCAGGTTCAAATTGCGAATGACAACATCGACGATTTCTTCAGAATCCTGGAAATCCGACATTCTGTTAGAGGTGTTGACTGGAAGACTTTCCTGTCTCTTTCAAATGAACCCTCCGAAATAGACTACGTTTTCCTATCGCTTGAAGACCGGATAAAAAGGCTTGAGGCAAGCAAGCAGCTCGGAGTGAAGAGTTATGCACCAATAGGAAGCAAAGAACTGATTCCGGGTTCGATCGGGACCGAACAGATCCAGGATTACGCGGTGACAATAGGGAAGATAATGGACTGGACCGTGAGCGATACTCCTCCTGAGAGTCCAAACATAGGGCATCTGTGGCTTGACATAAGTGTCTCCCCTCCCGAACTGAAGCGATGGGATGGAACTTGGTGGAGACGGACCGACATCATAAACCTAATCGAGATTGGAGGCGACCTTGATGATATCTCAGACGGAGACGACTATGGGAAGGTGAATCTCACAAGTATTTCAGCAGGAAACATTGTTCTCGCCCAGTGTGTGGGGGACCTAGATGACATCATAAACGGCGACATATATGGAAAAGTCAGCCTCGTCATGCTTGACGCTTCAGGGAAAATCTTTGTTGGCAAGTGTGTGGATAGCGACGGATACGCCAAGATGCCTGCTGCGTGGAGACATGGTTCAGACGTCACTCTAATTGATGGTGGAAAAATCTACACTGGCACTGTAGTAGTCGGAAAACTCGGCAGTGACGCTGTCGCCCGGTTGTTTGATTCTGCAGGAGCAAGCGACAGAGTCCAGGCATGGCAGCATACTACCGATGTTACTATGATCGACGGTGGAAAGATTTACACCGGAACTGTAATAGTCGGCAAGCTGGGTGCTGACGCGATTGCCAGGATGTTTGGTTCGCAATCTATCAGGGACGCCATGCAAGGCTGGAGGCATGCGAGCGATCTGACCTTGATCGACGGAGGAGACATCTACACTGGTACAGTCCATACAGACCAAATCCGATTCGATCGACGGACAAGTGACCCGTCACTGGCGCCGGGAAAAATGTGGTGGAGAAGCGACATTAACCAGTTGCGGTTTTCCCCGACATACTCATCAGCAGACCTGGCAAAGATACCTCAGATACCACTAGAGAAATCCATTTATGACATACATGAGCATGATGTAAGCGCGATGTCGGGGATGGGAGTAACAGTTATTGGCTCAGGGACTTTCAGTAATAAGGCAGTTTCAAACACTAGTTGGACTGAACTAGCGAAGGACACGTCGATTCAATCTGAACCAGACGCTATTAATGCTGCATACATTGTCCTTGCGATCAACCGGTATTCTGGCGGTGGAACGACTCTAATGGTCATGTGGAGATTTGAGTATTGGAGTGGTGCTGCTTGGGTTTCTGTCTTCAGAGACTGTCGTATAATACAGGCCACAGCAGATTGCCAGATATGGAAGACCTACTTCACCGACAATAAGTTGAGCAACCGCTCCCAACTGAGGCTGATCGCGAAAAGGTATGATCCAGCGGGATCGGTGCCGGTCGCCTTGAGCGGAAACTTCAGCGTGTGCCAGTACAAGAAGCATCTGCACGCCACTTCAGCGCCATAAGTTGATCAATTCAGAGATGGGAAAATATGAACCTAAAAACGCTTCAAGTCTTCTTCCGTAGCATTTTGATCATAACGAAAATGCAGAAAACTAATATCATTCCCAAGCAAAGGTCGAAGGCCAGAAGCGTCGCCAAAATCCTATCAGGCATGATTTCTTTCCTCGTTCATTTAGCATCGTTAGACTCATTTAAAAACGTTGCTCTCACGGGAATTCGGAGGGGTCGGGCAGACCACTACAACGAGATTCCCGCAGGCACCTCTAGGAGGCACCCAAGATAATGTTGTTTTATGGTTTAAAAAGCTTTTCACAGTCACGAAAATCGTGTACAATAAAGGAGGGGTCGGGCAACCATGAAAAAAGATGAAAAAGCCTTCAAGTATCTAAGTCTGCACCCGATATTGGTGCCAAAACAGAAAGCCAAAGATCTGCTTTCAGAGACTAAAGAACTATCAGCAGACCAGTTGGTCACGCTGGCCAACAAAGCCAAGAGGCGAGACTTCGCAGAATTCAAAGTGAAGCAACCGGTCCTGGTTGAATGTCTTGATGAACCACGAATGATCAAGACAAGATACGGGCCTATCCCCGTCGTTGACGTGGAGGACCCACAGACCGGTAAAGAATGGACAATCCTGCTGAAGCATAAGTTGCTAGAGGACAAGATTCTAGTCTTCACGCCGCTAACTCGCAAGCGATTCTACATAATGAACCTTGGCAAAGTTCCGGGCAAAGACTACTACGACTACATTGTGATGCTTGAAGAAGACGTGCTCAAAAGCTTGGCCAAAACAAAACCCGGAGAGTAACACCCATGAAACGCGCAAGACTCTCCGGAATCAAAGTACGACGAATGAGTATTGACGATCTTCCGGAGCCAATCAAACAACGAATTCTAGGCAAAGTGACTCGCGACTTCAAGCGGAGACACAACGAAGTATACCTGACGGAACTGCTTTACTGTCTTCGGAAAGCATACTTCTCAAGAAAGATCGGCAAAAAAATCACGTTACAACACGCTTGGTATCTATACCGCGGAACCCTGTTCGATGAAGAATGGACGCCGCTTTTTGAACGACGACAAATCCGCTGCACACACAGAGTACCAGATTCCCCGGTAGTAGTTGTCGCCCGCGCCGACTTCATAGATGATGATGGCGCCATAGCAGACTTGAAGACTTATGCATCTCTACGATACTTGAAGGGACCGAAAGCGGAACATGTGAAGCAGGTTCTGTTCTATTCCTGGACCAATGCGATCGACAAGATAAGACTTTACTACGTAGACTTCAAAGACTGCAAGAAATTCGATGAAACCAATTCGCCACTAATGAAAGTAACCGACACAGCGCAGAGAGAGCTTGTCAAAGAAATCGAAGGTCGAGCAAAGATACTCTATTATGGACTTGAATCTGACACGCCGCCCAGCAAAGAAGAATCCTGGATCTGCAAAAGCTGCGAATACAAAGAGGAGTGCGAAGCCGCATGAAGAAGATGTGCTTCGTCCCTTATGTCGGCGGAAAATTCAGCATATTCGGAAAACTCAATGCGCTAATGCCAGAACATCACACTTATGTTGAAGTCTTTGGAGGCGGCGCTTCTTTTCTGCTAAACAAAGACCCAAGTCGAGTCGAATGCTATAATGACATAAACGGCGACATGACAAACCTGTTCGTAGTAGTCCGGGACAAACTCAATGAATTCTTAGAGAGATGTGAGCTACTCATATACTCAAAAGAGCTCCTCAACCGATTCAAGAATGCCAAACCGGAAGACGACATTGAAAGAGCAGTCAGAACGTACTACCTTCTCAGATGCAGCTTCTCAGCGGCCATGGTAAGCTGGTCGCGAAGCAAAAAAGAGAACAGAGCCAAAAGCTTCTTCAATTCATTTACAGGCCTGGTGAGAGTATCTAGAAGGCTCCAGAATGTCCAGGTTGATCAATTAGACTTCAGAGAATGTATCAAGAAATGGGACAGCCCACGCACTTTTTTCTTTCTAGACCCGCCTTACTACGGCCTGAACTATTATGTTTTCGGGTTTACAGAACGCGATCATATCGATCTAAGAATTTTGCTCGGCAAAACAAAAGGTAAATGGCTACTGACTTACAATGATCACTCGCAAATTCTGAACTGGTACAAAAAATATGACATAATCATCGAGCAGATGAAGAAAACCGCTTCTTATGCAAAAGCCGGCACAAAAAGAGCTGATTTTGGGAACGCGATAATCGCCAATTATCCAATCTTAGAGAAGAAAAAGCCGCTGTACAAAATAAGGTGAGAAAGTGGACAAGCTTCAGGCCATAGTGGTCTTAAAGCTTCACCCAAAGAAGCTACCAAAAAAGCATGGTGAAACTATCAAACTTACTGCACATAATTTCTACATTTTTTTGCCAGACAAGCATCTGGTTGTTCGCGCTTCTGATGTACCGATCTATATTGAGCTTATGGAAGCAAAAGAAGAACTGGGCCACACCAAGAATGTTGGCGAAATAAGAGTTCATCTCGGCCTTTCTGTTTCAGATTCTGAGGCTTACAGCTTCGAAAGAATGCGGAGTAAAAAGATCCAGAAGTCCCGGGCAGACTTGTACGTTGACATAGACGAATTCGCAGAGGCCCTGAAAAGCATCCTAGAACAGAAGGAGGCCCAAAGCAGTGAGTGAAGCCGCTAAGAAAGAGCTGATAAAAGCGGTGCAATTTGGGCCTGTAAGAATACCGACGTCACTCATAAGAAAACTGAAACCATTTGGGCCCCGATACATCAAAGTTTCTAAGCCGATCTTACACCAAGACAAGACCGGTAAGAGAGCAGTTGAACACGGGTGGCAAACCCGTCCTTATGAAGCGAATGATGCTGAAGTACAAAGGTGGGTTTCAGCCGGAAACAATTATGGAGTCGTATGCGGTGAAGGATTAATTGCAATGGACATCGATCAAGAATGCTACGAGCTTTTCCCAGATATCCCAATAAAACTGCCTGAAACACTAGTAATACAAAGCGGAAGCGGAAAAGGCCGCCATTTCATTTATCGCAGTGATGTCAGAGATAATGCAACGATTCTAACTTACAGAGATGACAAACAAATAAACATAGGCAACATTCAGGCACGAAACAAATACGTTGTCGGCCCTGGATGCAACCATTACACCGGTGGAGTCTACAAGATCTTAAAAGACCTGCCAGTCGCATGGATAGGCAAAGAAGAAATCGACATAATTTTCGGAAAAACAATACACTGGGCAGAAAAGCAGCAAGCATTCAACGAAATGGAAGCCAAATGGGAAACAAGAGAACTAGGCTTCGTAATACCCATAAAAGACGTCATTGACTTATCAGAACTGAGAGATATCGGGCATGACGAATTTCAAGGCCCGCATCCTATTCACGGTTCAACAACTGGCGTAAACTTCTGCGTAAACACCAAGAAAAACTGTTGGCACTGTTTTCGCTGCAATAGTGGCGGCGGCCCATTAAGCTGGCTCGCCATAAAAGAAGATCTAATAAAATGCGAAGACGCAAAAAGAGGCGTCCTCAGAGGAGAATTGTTCTGGAAATCAGTCAAGATTGCCGAACAAGAAGGATTCGACGTTGACAGCGAGAAGCTTAGAAAGAAAACTACGGTAATCAAAGAGTGGTTCACAGGTTCGCCTCCTAGATTCAATCACGCAAAGATGGCGAGAAAACTAATGGAACAATTTTGCATCATTACTAGAAAAGACAACAAACTCATGTTCATCTATAGCTCGGACAAAGGAATCTATACGCCAGATGGAGAAGAAAGAATCAAAGGAGAAATGCAGAACCTACTAGAAGAATACTCAACTATTCATAGACAAAGCGAAGTAATCAATTTCGTCCAAAACGAAACATATAAGGAAATCGTAGAAGCGCCAGCAAACTTAGTCGTGGTAGAAAATGGTTTACTCGACATTTTCACGCGACAACTAAGACCCTTCACAGCTGACTACTTTATGATAAATGCGCTCCCAGTTCATTTCAATCCGGCAGCCAAGTGCCCCAAAGCCCAAAAATTCGTGAGTGAAGTAGTGGCCTCCGCCGATGTCACAACAGTACAAAAAACAGCTGGCTACTGCCTTTTCAGAGAATATCGATTTCACAAAGCATTCATGTTCACAGGCGACGGCGCAAATGGGAAAAGCACCCTCATAAACCTGTTAAGAGCTATGCTTGGAGACGAAAATGTTTCGACAATTCCTCTCCAAGACTTCGATAGAAATAGGTTTGCAGTATCATCTCTGTACGGAAAAATGGCGAACATGTACCCGGATCTTCCCGACATCGCTCTAAAAAAGACAGGAGTATTCAAAACCCTAACAGGCGGCGACAAGATTGCAGCTGAGCACAAATACAGAGACATATTCTTCTTTGTCAATTACGCCAAACTTGTCTTCAGCGCAAACAAAATACCAGAAACAGTTGACGACACAGTAGCTTTTTTCCGTAGATGGGTCATACTCAATTTTCCGAACCAGTTCTTAGCGGATGACCCAAAGACAGATCCTAACATACTAGAGAAATTAACGTCGAAAGAAGAACTCTCAGGCTTTCTCAACTGGGCCCTGGAAGGATTACAAAAGCTGCTAAAAGACAGTGGATTCAAACTGTCTCAGACTGTCGAAGAAATCCGAGAACAATATATACGAGCAAGCTCGCCGGTCAAAGCTTTCGCCATGGACTGCATTGATAGAAAAGCTGGAGAATACATATCGAAAGATGAACTCTACGAACATTTCATTAATTATTGTCGCGAGCATAGATTGCCCTCAGTAGCGAAAAATGTGTTTTCGATGAAAATACCTGAGTTCGTTCCTGGACTAACTTACACGCGTAAAAGAATAGGCGGAAAACGAGCAAACTTTTGGCAAGACATAACTTTTGTCCCATCTGACCTGTCTGGCCCTAGCGATCCTCCCTTAGTTGTGGTGAGGATTTCAGAAGAAGGGAGAGAAGAAAAAGAGGGGTATGAGAATAGGGAGGAAGGCTTAGGTCAGACAGGTCGTGTGGGACAACAACAATTGGCGGAATACGATGAGGTGTTTAAATGAACATTGAGCTCATCATTATCGCCATAAGCATACTCACTTTTCTTGTTTCGGTTATTAGCGCGGTCTCTGGTATGCTTTACCAGAAACATCGCGAAGAATATGAACGCAAAAAGCTTCAGAGATCCCAGATTATTGACATTCTGATCGAAGAATACACGAGATTGAAGGAGCAGGAGGGGTCGGGCACCAATGCTTCTGAGTGCGGAGACAGTTAACATATTTGGCGAAACTAAGCTGCATATTTGGCCCATAGGCGGCGGGAAACCTGAGACTGTGGACCCGCCTTTCAAGCCGTTCTTCTACAGTACGATGCCGATTGGGGCCGCCATTAAAGTTACGAAAAAAAGTCTGTCAGATATGCAGCGAAGGATGTTCTACAAGTGTTTCTTCCCAACAGAGAAGGACATGTATGATAATCGATGCGTTCATAGTTGCGAGGAATTGTCTCTACTTCAGCGGATAGTTTGTGAGCGAGGCTTCAAAATTGAAAGCCCGTTGCCTAGTGTGATGTCTTTCGACATTGAAACTGAAGTCAACAAACGTTCGGCTTTGTTTCCGTCACCTCGAAAGGAAAAGATAATCGCAATATCAACGGAAACTCAGGACGGCATTGAATCCTGGGCTGGTGATGAAAGAGACATCATCCAGAATTTCATTAGGTCCACTAATTCAAAGAATCCAGATATTGTCACAACAAAGAACGGCTCCGGCTTCGATTTCCCTTACGTCATGCAACGCTGCAACATCCTAGGCATTCCTTTCAGAATTGGCCGCAATAATGGAAACGTCTACATATTGAAGGGCCGGAGAAAGCTAGGATACACAAGCACCGGTGGAGGCAAAGGAAAGAGCGTCAATCTTATCCGCATCAACGGTCGGCAGCATTTTGATCTTGAATTTGAAATCCGTATGGACAGCAGTTTAATCGGCATTAAGAGCCATGGATTGAAAACTGTGGGCCGGTACTTCTTCCCGGAAGAGAAAGTGGTCGAAGTAGATTATTATGAAATGAGTAGTTTAACGCATGAAGAGTTAATAGAATATTGCAGTTCTGATGCTCATCTTACCTATCGGCTCGCCACAGAAGTTTATTTGCCTAACTTGTACGCTTTAGCTGAAATATTCGATGCGCCACTCAACATGCTCATCGAACGATACCCAAGTCATATCCCGAGGTATATTTACGGGCGAGATTTTACGAAGCTTGGTATCGTAGCTGACAAGATTAACAAGGATAGGTTCCCAGAGATTTTTGCGGGAGAAAGAAAGCTTTTCGGCGGTGGCCTCTGTGAGTTGTACCAGGCTGGGCTTTTCAAGCCTGTAAAGAAACTCGACTTCAAGAGTATGTATCCTTCGATTATGATGTGCTACAATTTGTCGCCTGAGTCTATCAAGCTTATATCGCGTACTTGGCCGCTGGGCGAAATGAAGTTTGATGGCAACATTGTTGAGGTGCCGGATGCTAAGCTTGGCCAGGTGAAATGCGAGATTGACCTGGATGTGGCCAGTGTTACCAGAAAGCGTTTTGCTGAATTCATGTCTCGCCGGGCTGAGATAAAAAAGCAGATGAAGAAAGACCCGCAGAACAAGCGTCTCTACTGCCAACAGTGGGCCCTAAAAGTCTGTGTGAATGCGAGCTATGGATATCATGGTAATCGCTACGCAAGGTGGGGCAGCGTTTTAGTGGCCATACTGACAACCGGGATCGGGCGTTACTTTATGAAACAGGCTGTAGACTTTCTTGACAAGCATCCTGAAGTGCAGCTTATCGAAGTTGATACTGACGGAGTTTACTATGTTGGCCCGGACCTTTCAAAAGAATGCACCGAGTATCTTCGTACACTTGTGCCTCCACAATTCAGAGGAGACTATCTCAGCTTAGACGTCGACAAGTACGATGCAGGCATATTCTACGAAGAAAAGAATTATGTTCTACAAGAAGGTGATCATTTCATATTTCACGGTTCTGGTCTTAAAGGCCGTCATTTGCCTCGCATTTGCGATAACGCCCTGGAAGAAGTTCTCAATACTTACTTCGCAGGTGAGAATGTTGACAAAGCTATTTGGGATTATTACAGCCTTGAAAAGTTTCCATATCGTCTTTTCACCATGACTGTTGAGCTCAGCAAGGACCCGCATGACTATGCCAAGACCAGCATGTACAGCAAACTTACTTATCAATTTGAAAAGAAAGGCGTCAAACTAGGTTTTGGCGACGAGATAAGTTTTGTTAAGACAGTGCGGGGCTTCCGGCCGGCTCACCTTCACGCGCCCAATGAATTGCTGGACTATAAGTATTACAAGAAAAGAATTGCGGATGTGTTAGCTCGCGTCCTGGAATCTACTCTCGGTTACGATAGCAAATCGATTTATGAGATGTTGAACGGGCAGAGGAGGTTATGAAATGAGCGATGAGTGTTGTCTTCCTCCGATTTGTGGGCTTTGTCTAGATGATGGATTTCCACATTGCGATGTTTTCGGCTATTGTGTATACAAAAAGTTATTCGGAGAAATGGAGGGGTCGGGCAAATGCGAAAAGAAAGACTCTACTTAGCTCATCCGAGCCAATTGATGGAATACGGGTTTAAGCTAGAGAAAAAGCTGGAAGAAGCAGGCTTTGTTGTGGATAACCCGTTTGCCGAAGAATGGAAACGAATGAAGGCTACTGAAGAGATCAGTATGGAAAAGGCGGAGCAAGCTGTTTATGAAGACGTCAATATAGGTATTGGTACAGCGGACTTTGTTATCGCTATCACTCATGGTGAAGCTGCAAGCATTGGTACGCACATGGAAATCCGGGCTGCTTACGCTGAATATCGTAAGCCAGTCTATATCTTAACCAGCGAAGACATGCGTTACCATATTTTCTTAATGACGCATGGCCAGGTGTTCATTGAAGAAAGTGCGCTTCTTGAAGCTATCAAGGCACGCAGAAAGGTAGCTGAATTCTCACGAGGAACAGGCGTAAAGTATGACCAGGGTAAACCAATGGTTGATCTATTGGTGCCAGAATTCGTCGAAGACATTGCCAAAGTACTGACTATGGGCGCAGAAAAATATGGCATCGAAACCTGGAAGAAAGGCCTTGAAGCTCCGCGCATTCTGGCCGCTCTCTATAGACACGTGCTTGCATACCACAAAGGTGAGAATATAGATCCAGAATCCGGTCTAAGTCATCTTTGCCACATCAGCTGTAATGCGATGTTCTTGTACTGGTATGACGAGGTGGCTAAAGATTGACTCGTAAAGGCTACGGTTTTGAACGCCGTGTTCGCAAGATGCTTGAGCGTTGCGATTGGACTGTTGTTAGGCCACAAATTGGTTCAGCTGATCTTATTGCGATGCGGAATGGCATTACGTGGCTCATTAAATGTAAAGGCGGCAACAAAGGAATAACTGAGGGAGAAAAGCGAAAACTGCTTGAATGGGCCGGCGGCCACAAACACATGATTCCAGTGCTTGCTGTTCGTGGCCACACGAAAGCTATGATGGAGAAGGTATTCTTCAGAAATCTACGCACCGGTAGAACTTTGCGCATGAAACTCAGGGTTAGCGGCGACCAGTTGCTAGAGATCAGTGAAGGTAATCGGCGAAGAATACTTGTGAGACTCAAAAAAGAATTGAGCCGATTGCAGAAAAGATACAGGCTCGGTCTGGAACTTAAGCTTGCATGGCTGCCAGATCTTGTTCAATCAGTATCTCAAGTTGGTGGAAAACCGGTTGAACTGAGCGGAGAAGTCGTCGGGACCACAATCTACGTGTATGAAAGTGATGAGCAAGTCGCTTTGGCCACAGTCAGACATGAATTTCTTGAAGCGGTCATCACGGACGAAATGACATCAGTCTACGTCGATGCCTTCAACGCGCTCAAAGAAGTGATTGAAAAGGCTGCGTATGACCGAAAAGAAAAGCTGATTGACAAACTTGCGGAGGTAATCTGATGAGACTATTTTGTTCGCATTTTGGCCGTCGTGTTAATGCGTACATCTTGATGAGAAACGTTACCGAATCTGCGAGGCCACTAGCCGAGAGATTCAAGAAAGAAAAGACAAAGGTTTTTCAGTGCCCTTCTTGTGGCGCTGAGATTATTGTGGAGGAAGAATAATGAGTCGACGTACTGAAGTGGTGAACGCGAATCCCAATAAGAAACCCTGGCAGTTTCAAAAAGGGCTCAAGAATCCACAATATAAACATGGCGGTTATGTTCGGCAGCCGATGAACGAAAAGGAGCAGGAATGGCTTGAAAAGAAGAAGCTTGAGTACATTGAGTTTTATCCACAGTTAAGCGAGCCGGCTATGCTGGATCTTCTTGAAGACATGCTTAATACGCGTTTACGAATGAAAAGAGTCGAAGAGTTCATTGATGACCCCGCAGTGACGAAAGGCAAAGCTGCTGCTTTTGACCGGTTAACTCAGCTGACTCGCACTTGTATGCTTTTGATGAGCCGCATGGGAATAAGCTATACTTCGCAGCGGTATGTAAAGAAGAAGAAGTTTAAGACAGCTGAAGAGCTGGCGGAGGAGTTCACCAGACCATGAAAAATTGTCCTGAATGCGGATATCAAGAGGAGTCGTATTGGTGGATCTGTCCCAGGTGCGGCTACAAATTAGTTAGTCGCGTCATTATTCCTTTTCTAAAAAAACTCTGTGAGAACCCAGATCTAATTCGTGCTCTCGACAACATCGAATTTCAGCCAAATGATCGGCTAAGGATTCTTTTGGAGTTGGACATATTGCCGGACGGTTCTATTCGTCAGCATGGATTTGAATTTCGATTCAGACGACCTTCAGAGGGGCTTAAACCGTGAAAGTCTGGTATAGCAAGAAACGGGACGTGTATGCACCAAGTAAAGACTGGTTTGACTTGGACACTTTTGAGGATGATGATATTGTCGAAATGGAAATCAACCGCGAAGAAATCATCTGTGAAGGCGGTGACGATGATCCTTACCGTCACGGTGAAGTGTGGGAGTTAGATTTTCAAAGTGAAGACTGGATGCATAGCATGGGCACAAAAATACCCTGGAAACAAGGTAAGTATCGCATCACGATTGAGGAGCTTGATGAGCCTGGATAAACAGGATTTCGTTGCTTGCGTTCGCCGCGCCAAAGTGTGCCCAATGGCTTTCACGAAATACATACTGGACATGCCTTACGAGTTTTCTCCGAATCAGAAATGTGTGTTAATGGATTTTTACGGGTTTCCTTTTCCTTGCCCATTTAACGAAGAATGCTGGCGCTGCAACATAACACCGGTAAGCCTCTATGATGAATTGGTTCTTGTGATGGGCAGAAAGAGCGCTAAAACAGAAATGTCTGCTGATGCTACATTGTTTGAAGTCTATAAACTGTTGCAGATTAAGGAGCCGCGCAAGTACTACAGATTGGCCAAGAAAAACATTTACGCCATGAATGTGGCGACGAATAGGGACCAGGCTATCGATGTGACTTTTGACGCGATTTTAACGTTGGCTGAAAGTAGCTGGTATCTCGAAGAATGTATTGTCGATGTCAGAGAGAAAGGCGGCGAATTGGAGTTCTACAAGAACATCATCGCGCTTGCGCATAGCTCTTCAGCCCGTGGAGGCCGGGGCTACCAATGCATCGTTATCATCTTCGATGAGATTGGCCACTACATTGACACCAAAACCGGTAACCAGTCCGGCACAATGGTGTATAACGCCTTAAAACCGAATGTCAAACCCTTCAAGTGGCGAGGCGACGGAAAAGTAATCAATATCAGCTCGCCTGCAGGCAGGCAAGGCATACTTTGGGAAAACTATTGGTACGTTATGCAAGACCAAATAATTGGGGCTTTGGAGAATGAGGCGGGGAAGTAAAGGTCGCATGCTGGTGTTTCAGGCACCAACCTGGCAAATGAACCCGACTATTACGCGGGAAAGTCTGCAGGAAGAGTTTGACAAAGACTCAGCTTTCGCCATGATGGAGTGGGGTGCTGAATTTGCTGATGTAGTTGATGCCTTCTTCATCTCTGATAAAGTTGTAGCTTGCGTTGACAAGAAACGACCCAATATTCTGCCACATGCTTCTTCAAGAACTCGCTATGTTGTGACTCTAGACCCGGGCCTCAAAGGTAATGCGTACGCTTTGGCCATGGGTCACTTTGAAAAACCGAAGGTTATTGCTGATTATCTACGTTTGTGGCAGGGAACAAGAGAGAACCCGGTTCAAATCGTTGAAGTCGAAGATTTTCTGTTGGGCTTGAACCGGAAATACCGAATTGTTGATAACGCTCTAGATCAACATCAATCAGCAGCAACTATTCAACGGCTCCAGAAAAAAATTCATATCCGAGAAACAGTCTTTACAGCCAGCTACAACGTCGAAATTTATCAGTGCCTGCTTGAGTTGGTTAATATGGGGCACTTCAGGGCCCCGGTGTATGAACCACTCACCACGGAGATGAAGTTTCTTCAGCGGATCCAGCTGAGTAACCGGTTTCGCGTTGAGCCGGCCCAGGGCTACACAGCTGACCTCGCTGACTGCGTTGCGAATCTGAGTTACATTCTTGTGGTTGAGCATGAGAAAGGCGGAGGTGTGTTTGTGCCATGAGTGAAGGTTGGGCTTTTGTTTATGGTGCTAGGTTCGCTTCTAAAAAAGCGCACTACATTCAAGAAGACCATCGTTCTCTTTGCGGTCGGTATATTTGGCTTGGACCAGTTGAGCAAGGAAACGACAATAGCCCGGATAACTGTAAAGAATGCATAAAAAGACTAAAGAAGTTGCGTCCCAAAAATGAATGATGAAGAAGAGGAAGAAATCAAACGCGCAGCGAGACTCCAGACAGTTGTGAACCTGCATAAGCGTATCACAGCTTTGGAGAAAGAAGTCGCTTCGCTGAAAAAAGATAGTTGGTCTGAGTGGGCGCGCCGGTTAATTGTTGCTTTGATTGCGGCGTTGCTGGCGATTCTTGGTTACAAAGGATTTGGCTTGTAAATCTCAATTTGTGACTATGATTATGGTAATAAATTAGGTGATTTCTTGTTCGCGCATGTGAATATTTTTAGTCTTGAGTATTCCCTTCTTTATCATTGGGTACAAAGCTTCTTCAAAGAAGATTTTTTCGTCACTTTTCTTTATGTCTATTACATATCTTAGGCCCTTCATTTTCTCCGTTCACTCTCCTTTGATCCTCTGCAGTATTCGGCACACGCGCAACTCATTCTTGGGGACCTGGATCACGGCATCGGGGAAATGGAGACTAACTTGGCCTTCAGTTTCATAGGTTACGCCGATCAGCGGCTGATGAATTAGTAACTTCAGGAATAACTGCTGAACCTCATTCATTTTTTATCACCACAAAAAAAGAGAAGGGTTTAAGCTGGCGGCGTCCACTTTAGAACAGTGTCGCAGCGTAAGCAGATTATTTTGTCTCCGTCGATTTTGTCAGTAGATGAAACAATTTCCCTTGTTTCAATATCATAGGTCACACTGATGTTTGAGCTGCAACCTGGGCATGCGATCCGTTCCCGCTCTATTGGTCTTCCTTTTGTCAGAAGTTCAAAGGGCATTAGAGATATCCCTCATTTATCATTGGCTCACCCATTCGTTCATCACAGTTGTCGCAGTCAGGCGCTTCTTCACTAGCATCTAGGTTTTTCATCAGTTCTTTTGCCAATTCAGATGCTTCATCAAGTCCCATCGCAGAGTGTTGTTCTCGCCCGTGTTCATCCTCAATGTAGAAATCGACGATATTGTGTTCTCTGTCAATTTCATATCTCATTTTCTCATCCCCATAAAAAGAAAGAGAAGAGTCTAGGCTGTTCTGTTGAACCAGGCCTGTAGCTCCAGGACTATCAGCGCAATTTCAGATCTGCCGAGTTTTGTTGAGGCTTTTCCTTTCTGGCTTCTGATGTTGAAGAAGAGGCTGCCGTCTTTTGCGTCCCTGACCTGTAAGCATGACGATAGTTGCTTGTCTCTGGTGAAGTGCGGCAGGTCGATCAGGGGTTTTTCGTATTCTCGCTGGGCCATTACTCAGCCGCCTTCTTTGCTTTTCTTGCCGCAGCGTATTTCTTCAGCATGGCTTTGAACTCTTCCGGGTGCTCTGCTCGCCAGACGTAGCTTCTCACTGCTCGCGGTGAAATCCCAAACTCTGGGCCCACTAAGTCGTAGGCTTCCTTGGGCTTTGTCCCTTTAGCGATTTCCTCTTGGTATCGCTCATAGACTCGCTGTTGCTTTGTCACTTTCTTCTCCTTCTCTGCTACCGGCGTTTCTTCTACCGGTGTTTCCGGAGATGTTTCCGCTTGTGCGGACTTCTTCTTACCCAATTCTTCATCCTCCTTTTTCGTTTTTGCAGCCACTCCCTGCTGCACCGGGGTCTTTTTAGGACTACGAGAGACCCGAGCTGCTATAATCAAACAGCGCGGGTCACGCCTTACCTGGTAAGGAATGCACCAGGCTTGTCGGGCACAGGTTCCATCCTTTCGGATGTTGTGATTTGGATAAATCGGGCAATGCTCGGCCATTAGAATTCCTCCTGCAGAGCATCCCATAGGAATCGAAACAGATCGTAATCGAAAAGGCCCATAACAAGGGCGAACATCAGCAGGTATTCTAATTCTGTCTTGTCAGTCATCGATTTTTGCTCCTTTTCCTTGAAAGGAAATAATTGAGGTCATCAGCTTTACAGCTCAACCGGAACATCAGATGCTCACCCAAGTTATTGATGATTTCAGAGAGCGCGTCAACCAGGTCCCTGATTCTCTCACTCAATGTGTACCGAAAGCCGATCATTCTCAATCAACCACCTTTACTCTCATTCCTAGGAGCTTTCCGGTTTCGAGGTACTCATCATACTGTTTCCCTGTCACAAACCAGAATTCATGCCGACCGTGTAGGAGTTGGACTTCTAAGCGCATTTTAGGTGGCTGTTTGATTGGCATTTTCCTTCTTCTTCGGCCCATCTGTTACAACTCCCAATGTTTGATGATCTGGGCCTGTTTTGGTTCTCCTATTTCGAAAAAGTAGGAGAGTACTTCAGCAACCTTTTTACTTTCGACTCCGGTTTCTTCGGAGATTTCTAGAACTTGACTCCAGTCTACTTTCACTTTGTTGCCCGACCCCTCTTTTTTGTGGCGTCCTGTAGCACCGACTTATTTAAAGGTCGCTACAGCTTTTTAGCCATGTCCAATAAAATAAACCGGTGGCAAGGCCAGTCTTTTTCGAAGCATATCAGGTAAACATCTTTTTCTTTCGCAAGCTCAGCAAGGGCCTTCAGCTTTTCTATGGAACGGCCGTGGCTCAGGATATACTTTCTAAAAATTTCTTCAAACGCAACGGCTTCCCAGGCTCTTTTCCGGGCTTCCATTTTGGAGCATCCTTCGCATTCCAAAAAATATTTCTCCGCATCTTTATAGTTATACAATAAAAAGCTTGGCGGGGCCAAGAGACTAGGCCGAGCCACACGAACTTTCACCGCATCGGCGGGTAGGTTCTTCCAATTGGCGATATAGCTTTCTTTTAACATTTCATATTTCCCTTCCCCACCTTTTGAAACGGTAAGTATGGCATGGGTGTTCAATTTGTGCCTTCTCCTTCGCTTTCTTGGCTGTTTTTGCGACCACGGATCTATATCTAATTTCTCCGCAGCGCATGCACTCAAAGGTTAAGTCCCATAAAGTCTCTTTTTCCATTTGTTGCCCGACCCCTCTTTTCTGCTACAACCTCGTTGCAGCCTGAAATATAAAGGTTGCCACAGTTCTGCAGCTGTATGCAAAAAAAGAAAAAGAGAGATTATTGTTGTTTCAGCTGCTCTTTTGTTTCTCTAATTGCATCGGCGATTACTTTTCCTAGTTCTTTCGCAAGTGCTTGAGTGTAAGCTAGGCCGCCACCGGCTGGTTCTGTTCGCATTCTTTGTTTGACGAAAGTGATTTCTGCGAGCAGTGCTTCTCTCTTCTCTTGCATTGTTAGCGGTTTGTCCTTGGTCTTTCTTTTGAATACTTCAAGTGGATCCATGTTTAGGCTTCTCGCTATGTCTTTTAGAGTTCTCAGGTTGCGTTCTTCTTCACTCTCCTCTGCTTGTGGCTTCTGGAACCTCAAGAAAGGTTCGCTTTTGATGTAGTCGTCTAGCATTTCTTCTTTGCTTGGGTACTGATAGTTTGGACCGGCTCCTGGAATCTTCCAGCCTCCCATAATCAGTATGTGCTCATTCTTTCGCCCGATTGAGTTTCCGCACTGGGTTCTGAAGTACTTTCTGAAGATCTTAGGTGTGATTTTTACGCCGGCTCTTTCACCTATTTCTGATACTAGCCTGCCTAGTTGACCGGTTGTTATGGCTTCAACTTCTCCTGCTTCAGTCGCGTGCTCTGATCTTACAAGTGGAGTTTCATCTGTGATCTTTTCGTCTAGTTTGTCTCTTCTGTATCTGAGGTAGTCCTTGAGAGCTTTCGTGGCTTCTAAGTCGAAGAATACCTGGGTTCGTGTCATTTCTTTGATTCCTCGTCTTTCAATGTATATTCGCGCTTCGTCTCTTGCTAGGTCTTCTTTGATATACGCTTGGCCTATCTTAAGGCTAACGAAATCTTTTGGTGACATTCCGGTTGATCTGAGCCCTAGGATTATGAACTTCTCTCGCAGTGTGAGGCAAGCCTCTAGCACGTCTTG
>JABXJW010000508.1 GCA_013375395.1 Desulfobacterales bacterium | reverse complement strand
CCCTCTTAAGGGCCTTACGGTAGATGACGGCCGCCGTCTCCCGGACGAAGGGCGGGATATGGAGCCTGTCACTCAGCCTGCCGAGCTCAGACATGGTCTGGGCGAGGTTCCTTTCGACGGAGTCGTAGACGGACCTTCCCTGCCACCGCCGGAGGCGGAACATCTGAATCTTCGTCTTGGGCGGGAGCCTCCTCCCATAGGCGTCCCTGCCGACCCGGATCACGGTGGAGAGCCCCTTGTCGTGGACCGCGAAGGAGGGGGGCATCCCAGCCCGGCTCTTCGAATCCCTCTCCTCCATGGTGAAGGCCCTCCACTCGGGGCCCGTGTAGAGGCTGGACTCCGCGAGGACGAGGCCGCAGCCGCCGCAGATGATCTCGCCCGACTCCGCGTCATGGATGATGTTGCTGCTCCCACACTCAGAGCAGGCGTAAGACACTAGCTCGCCCAAGGACCTCATTACCCCTTTCATCAGCACGACCGCGCAACAAAAGGCTTATGCTCCTGAACGCGGTAGTTAATTTTATAAGTTTTGACAATATTCTACTAGTGATAGGAATGAGCGAAATAAGGTTCGAGTTGAAGCATGTCGCTGAGAAGCCTAAAAGAAGGTTCAAGAGGGGAAGCAAGTACGCACCAATACTCGATCGGTTCATGGAGGGCGAGCACGACCTAGTGAAGGTGGAGGTGGAGAACAGGGACGGCACCTCCATAAGGACCCAACTGATCAAGTTGATCGTGAAAAGAGGTTTGAAAGATCGGGTGAAGGCCTCAGTAGCAGACGGAGCATTATACCTAGAGAAGGTTTAGCGTCCCGTCTAGCCGATGTTCAAGCAGGACTCCGAAGCAGCCCAACCCCCGGAGCCGCACATGTTTGGTGTGTAGACACACGGATTCGGCGCTCCTTGGTTTTCATCACCATTCGTTGTTTGTCGATCAGAAAGGTATAAAAACAACCTCTTAACCTCTATTGTGTATTTAGGAGACTCTGTTTTGGCCAAGATCGGTACGAGCATCAGGATGGACAGGGACGTCCTCAAGTGGATCGACGAAAGGGTGAGGGAGAGGATCTTCGCGAGCAGAACCCACGCATTCAAATACGCCGTCAGGCAGCTGATGAAGCGGGAGCCATCCAACAGAAAATCGCACGAATATTATGATGCAATACATCGTGATATAAAGCATATAAACAAGCACCCGAGAGTATCAAGTGATAAAAAATGGTAAGGTTTGAGGATCTGAATATAGACCTGATCGACGTCACGGGGGGGCTGAGGCAGACCCTCGAAGAGGA
>JABXJW010000507.1 GCA_013375395.1 Desulfobacterales bacterium | reverse complement strand
GAGCCATTATCCTGTTGGTGGCCAGTCTGGTAGTAATGGCGGTGGGCTGTGAGGAGGAGGAGGACGTCATAAAGATAGGCGTGATTGGCCCGATGACCTACGTACAGGGCGAGCACCATTGGTACGGCGCAACGTTGGCGGCCGAGGAGATAAATGATGCCGGCGGCATAACGGTGGGGGACGAGTCGTACGAGATCAAACTGGTCAAGAGGGACTCCAATGAGATCCTCAGCGTCACAGATGCCACCAGTGCAATGGAAAGGCTGATAACTGTCGACAATGTGGACTTTGTAGTTGGTGGCTTCAGGACCGAGTCGGTATTGGCCATGCAACCGATTGCCATGGACCATGAGACGATCTTCCTCGGTGCCGGTGCCAGCGTGAACGAGCTATGTGAACGGGTAGCCGAGGACTATGAGCAGTACAAGTACTGGTTCAGGATTACGCCGGTAAATGGCACCAACCTTGTCACGATCAGTTTCATGCTTACAGGGATGGTGGCCCAGAACGTAGGTGCGCTAACATATCCAGAACCGCCGAAGATAGCCATATTGGCCGAGAATATGGCGTGGGCGGACCCCCTGGTTGCTGCTGCCCAAGCGTACTTTGCTGCTCCTCCTCCCTATGGCATGGGTCTGACGGTCGTTGGCACATGGCGGCCTTCCCAAACCGCTACCGACGTAACGGTTGAACTGGGGGAAATAGAGGCTGCCGGCGCCAACATGATCTACACCGTAGTCTCCGGGCCCCTGGGGGTTGCCTACACCAGACAATGGGGCGAGAACCAGATCACGGCGGCTTCGGTGGGTATCAATGTTGAAGCCCAGAAGGGGGACTTCCTGGATGTAACGGCCGGCTATGGCGCGTATGAGACGACTTTGAATACCTACGCCCGGGTCGCGATCACCGATGAGACCATAGACTTTTTCGACACCTTCGTGGATAGGTTTGGGGAGATCCCCATATATACTGCGGGCACCTATGACGCGCTGTACGTACTGAAGGACGCTATTGAAAGGGCGGACTCTCTCGATAGCGATGACATTGTCACTGCACTCGAAGCTACCGATTTGAGTGGACCCGCCGGCAGAATAGTCTTCATGGGGACAGACACAGATACTCCTCACGATGTATTCTGGAGCCCGGGCTATGTTACCGGCCTCGGCGTCCAATGGCAGGATGGGGAGCTGGTGTGCGTTTGGCCTGACGCCGGTGGACTGCTGGACCCAGTATTCTACGAGGGCACTGTAGACTACACTCTACCGCCGTGGGTAGAGGCAGCGTTGACGAGATC
>JABXJW010000506.1 GCA_013375395.1 Desulfobacterales bacterium | reverse complement strand
GCCGAGTCCGACCAGTACCAGCCGCAGCTCGTTTTCGTCTATAACGTCTCCCCGGAATTGTGTTACATAAATTGCTGTCGCTTCCTTTACCTCCCTGAAATGCCTCTCAAATTTCATTGCCCGTAGACGCCATTCGGCCACGTCCTCGCGCAGCCCGGCCTCCCGTAAATATGCCAGGACCTCGTTCTCGTCTAATAAAAATTCTCTGAATTGTTCCCGGACCCTCATCAAGAAAAGCGTCTGTTCCCGGCGGCGGATCGAGAGGACCGCAGCCTGTGACAATACGGGCAGGTCGACATCATCATATCCGCCCTTTCCGAATTTCTGATAATACCACCAGTTCTCCGGCTTGTCAGGTATGATCCCCGCACTGGCTAACCAGTCGACGGCCACCTGGGGGGCAACTGCGGGGGGGCTGGTAACTTCTGAAATCCGTATAACTTCAAACAGGCGCGGGTCCATATACAGGTATCGTTCCATTGCCGCTATCATCTCATTAGGAAATCCCTGGTAGCCCATATATTTAACATAATCCGCCTTATTTATTTCACGTTTAGCCCTAAGCATATTTAATAATATCGGGTCGGGAATCATCGGGCGGAACTGGTCTTTTATGTAATATTCAAAAGGCTGTCGGATCGCATTTATAACAAATACCCCCATAGTCGCAGCTCCGATAGTTGAGAAGCTGGAGAGCTGCGCGACCATCGCGCTCATATAATGAACCCCCAGGTTTTTAAGCGGGTGGATCAGCTCGGCGGCCGAGGCCAGGGCGTGACTCATAAATCCGGCGCTGGCCGCAACACCCAACAGTCCCATTGCGGCAGCCGGGGCCTTGTCCGGAGTCATTGGCTTTACCAGGTCGGGGAGGCTGGTAACTGAGTTCCAAACGACGCGGTCTATGTTACTAAACCAGTCCTCAAGAAGCTTTAGTTTTAGCTCGATCTTATCTAATACATCCGGTCCCAATTGGTTGACCACAAGGTCGGTAAGCCCGATAATCTTAGACCAGACCAGCTCTGCGATTGCCCCGATATACCCGCCGAGCGACTCCATTCCCGCTGCGATCCCGGACCAGACCTTCTCCGGGAGCTGGCTTAAATCTTTAATCAGCTCGGGGATGGAGTCCGTTACAAAGCTCTGAAAGCCCAGGGCAACCGATACGATTGACTTCCGGATCGGGTCGACCAGCTCCAGGACCAGGGCGTAAAAATTCTCAAACCCCTGGCCGAAAACTCCGGCCAGGGATTGCCCGGCCGCTGCGACCCAGGACCCCAGGGTGTCGACAAAGCTGT
>JABXJW010000505.1 GCA_013375395.1 Desulfobacterales bacterium | reverse complement strand
CGGAGTGATACGCCAGGTAAAGAAAAGACGGCTGATAATGTCTTTTAGAAGTATGGGAATGACCTCAGTCCCTGCGCCCTCCAGGGACTTCTCGGCTAAAACCGTAGCTGTTCTATAGTTCACTTTTTACCTCCTCACCTCACAGCTTCCCTGCTGCCCGTTTTTCGGCTTCCACAACAGGCAGTAAGCGAGCCGTAATATTAGCTCGGAAGTCAATGCCCCTGGCAGGCAATCGGTCAACGGCAGATGCAACAGCGTCATAAATGGGAGACCAGTTCGCTGCTTGCTTGTCAAGCGCACCCCTCATTCTGTCCGCAATAACAGCGCCACCCTTCTCAGATGCAAGCGACTGCCAGTCGGCATTGGACACCTTCTTGACACCAGCTTGCCTGGTCTTGTTAGCTACCGCTTTCCCTACACCATCGGCGTAGTTCTTTTCGGCAGCATCAGAAGCAGCTTTGCTCTGCCAGTCGGCCTTCTCTACTCCCTTCCTGTACCTATCCTGAACATAGGTAAGGGAGGTTTCAAGATTAGCTCTTGCTTCCTCTTTAGTTTTCACTTGATTAAACTCCTTTTTTCGTTAAGATTAAACCGAAAACCATTAGTGCGCCCCAATTTACGCCTATTAGCTTCAAAAACGAAACTAGTGTTTTGGGCTTCTGCGAACTTTTGAAGCTATTTAAGGGTTTACACCCTCCATTATGTTAAGTTTCCCCTTCTCCTAACGGTATCTCCTCAATAGAGGGCTGAGGCTCAGGCTCTACCATCGTACTTGTAATGATGCCTTCAACCCACGCTATTGTGGTATAAGGGAACTGAATAACCTTCTCCTCAAAGTAATACTTGCCGTCATTATAATTGTAGGTTTTTTCGTTAGTAATAACCTCTATCATCCTAGGCTCAAAGGTTACTGCTCCTAATTCACCGACTGTACCCTGATAATTCCTCTTCATTATGCGTACAGTAGTGCCAGCTTTTAACACAAACTGCTTTACATTCTCGTCAGTCCAAGACCATAGAGACCGCCACACCTCTTCCCTCTCCCTTAACTGAGAGACCGTTAGCTTTTCAACGGGCGTTTTAATGCCTGCAATAAAATCGGGAAGCGTCAAACTCATACCTGAAGCATAACATACCGAGCGCCGTTTTGTCAAGGCCTGACGCTCCGATTTCCAAAAAAAGGGGGCTAAATTGAAAAACGAGACCTGGATGATTAAAAAGCAACTATTGGCAAGTTGACACCCCTCTCCTTTCCGTAGCCAGGGCGCTGTCATTTGGCCGAGAAAGAGCCGCCGCC
>JABXJW010000504.1 GCA_013375395.1 Desulfobacterales bacterium | reverse complement strand
TTGGCCACAGAGAACGCTGAGATTTTATCTTTTTCATTAGCCACGGATTACACAGATTAGCACGGATTCTTGAGTGGATTAGAGATTAGAGATTGGTTTCTTAGGCTAATCTCAGGGAAAGCTATTTCGCTCGGGATGACGGTAAAAAACCGACATTTTTTTCTTGAAAGTTTCACATCAATAGTGTAAATTTATCATTACTGAGAGAGGACATCTTTGATTAGCGGTTCATGTTTTGGACGGTTGTTGGGCTTTTGCAGATTAATATTTTGATGTTACGGTGTGGAGTAGATTTAATAGGTGACTGTCCTCTAGTTTCTCCTTTTTGAAAGGGGATTTTTTTATTTTGTTGTAAAATCGGATGAATCCATGGCACAATAAGCAATTTTATAGTTGCGGTTTAGAAGGATCATGACTCAAGAAGTAGATAGAGATTCGGCACTGTACCTTGTTAGATACACGAAAGGGTGCAGACAATGCCAGAATCGGGATAGGTATTGCCGAAAGTGGGAGTTCCACAGGCTGGTGAGGGAGAAGGGTCGGTTCAAGGCCGAGGGCGTTGTCAAATGCAAGTATTGCGGCAACGTTATAAAGATTTTGCCGCAACTCATAAAGGTGGAGGTGGAGAATTTGTACTGCACGCAGTGCGACGGAAGTAACTTTGTGATGGACATAGACCGCGTGGAGCGGGCAAACGGGGGGTTCGAATTCTCGATCTTTCTTGACTGTAGGAGGTGTTCGAAGCGTTTTAGCTTTTTGAAGAGGATAAGGAAGGCCGTTCAGGCAGTCAAGACCTTGAAGCTCACGCTGAAAGGTTTGGAGGTGGAGTTCTTTGACATGGGAGACCAGCCGGAGCACGATGTGCAGCGGAGGACGTATTCTTGGAGTCAGTATTCAAAGTTGCCTAAAGAGCAGCGACTTCCCTAGCGTTGTATTCTTGAGAGGAAGAGAATGGAATGCCAATTGAGGACGTGCCGAACCGCGACACGCTGGATGACGGCCCACTGGCCCCGCGTTCGCTTGGGTGCTAAACGGCCCGTCCTTACGCAGTCAGGTTCTGGCAAGTCCTTCCTGGTCGGTCGCCTGATCGAGGAACTCGTTATTAAGACGAATGCCCGCGTCGTCGTCCTGGACCCGAACTCAGACTTCGTACGTCTTCCGGAGGTGGACGAAGCCGCTTAAAACAGACCCGATTTCGATTTTTGAATATTTTAAAGTTTATTTTGTCTAATAAAGAAAGTGCCATTTTCATCGCAGCGGGTGAGTTGGAAAGTTAAATGTAATGCCCTAATTCAAAACCGTAACTT
>JABXJW010000126.1 GCA_013375395.1 Desulfobacterales bacterium | reverse complement strand
CAAGACATCCGGACGGGATTTTTGCCGACACAATCGGACATATCATAGACAAGATCGGACATTAACAGTCTGCTGCCCGGATCATGACAATCTGACCGGGTTGCTCCCCGCGGGCCACGTCCGTCCACCCTCCGAAAATCAAAACAAACCCTATTGGCATAGTTTGTGCTAGAACCACTATTTTACTGATCAAACAATGCAAGGGCGTCGTGTTCCCTTATCTCAGGACCTGTGATCTTGGCACAACGGAACATAACCCCAGGAGCAACCATTTGGATGGAATTGTAGGCTTTCAGTGTGCCATGGGGAGCAATATTCCTTGAAGATCGTAAAAGCAGAGCCAAGGGACTCTGCCCCGCCCAGAGAACGAGGGTTTTCAAGGTTCAAATAAACAATGAGGGTTTAGACGATGACGAGTGAACCAGGAAAAAATGCAGGTATGAGTGATTCTGTGCTCGAACAGTTTCGGCTTCTCTTCAAAGCCATAAAGGCCGGCGAACTTGACGCACGGGCGGATCTCAGAGGCGCCAAGGACACCGACAGGGAGCTGCTGGAAGACATCAATGAAATGCTCGATGTGGTGATCGGTCCGTTCAATGTGGCCGCCGATTGCATGCATCGCCTTGCCAAGGGCCAGCGGCTGGAAAAGATTAAAGATGATTACAAGGGCGACTTTAACAAGATCAAGGAAAGCGTCAACCAGATCATCGGCGTTTTGAATGACTTTGTTGATGAAATCGGCGCTCTTATACAAGCAACTCACGAAGGCAAGCTTGACATCAGGGCCGATGCGGAGAAAGTCGAAGGTGTTTGGCGCAAGGTTCTAAATGGGACGAACGAGGTGGTAGATACCATAGTGGCTCCGTTGAACGTGGCCGCCGACAGCATGCATCGCCTTGCCAAGGGCCAGAGGCTGGAAAAGATTAAAGATGATTACAAGGGCGACTTTAACAAGATCAAGGAAAGCGTCAACCAGATCATCGGCGTTTTGAATGACTTTGTTGATGAAATCGGCGCTCTTATACAAGCAACTCACGAAGGCAAGCTTGACATCAGGGCCGATGCGGAGAAAGTCGAAGGTGTTTGGCGCAAGGTTCTAAATGGGACGAACGAGGTGGTAGATACCATAGTGGCTCCGTTGAACGTGGCCGCCGACAGCATGCATCGCCTTGCCAAGGGCCAGAGGCTGGAAAAGATTAAAGATGATTACAAGGGCGACTTTAACAAGATCAAGAAAAGCATCAACCAGATCATCGGCGTTTTGAATGACTTTGTTGATGAAATCGGCGATCTTATACAAGCAACTCACGAAGGTAAACTTGACATCAGGGCCGATGTCGAAAAAGTCGAAGGTGTTTGGCGTAAGCTCTTGAATGGCACAAATGAGGTGGTAGATACCATAGTGGCGCCCTTGAACATGGCTGCCGAATATATTGACGTGATTTCCAAAGGTAGGAGAGCCGAAAAGATCACCGACGAGTACAAGGGTGATTTTAACGAGATCAAAAACAACCTGAACCACCTTATCGATATTGTGAATGACTTTGTCGATCAAATCGGGGTTCTCATAAGAGCGGCTCAAGAAGGGCAACTGGACACCAGGGCCGATGTTGAGAAAGTCGAAGGTGTTTGGCGTAAGCTCTTAAATGGCACGAACCAGGTGGTAGATACCATAGTGGGGCCCTTGAACGTGGCAGCAGAATATGTTGACCGGATCTCAAAGGGCGACATCCCCGAGAAAATCACCGATGAGTACAGGGGGGATTTTAATGCGATCAAAAAAAACCTGAATCAGTGTATTGATGCGCTTAAGGGCCTGATTGAAGAGGACGGCGGAATGGCCCTTGAGGCTGCGGCCAACAAGGATATGACCGCAAGGCTGAAGCGGGATTACCTGGGCGCATACGCAACAATGAAGGACAATATCAATATGCTGATAGGAAACTTGCAGGATGCGCTCGCCCAGGTTGCCATGGCGGCAGACGAGGTGAGTTCCGGCTCCGCCCAGGTGGCTTCTTCAAGCCAGGAGTTGGCCGAAGGCTCTGCCGAGCAGGCCGCAAGCCTGGAGGAGACCTCATCTTCCCTTGAAGAGATGTCTTCCATGGTCAAGCAGAATGCGGAAAATGCCAATCAGGCCAACAATCTCATGATGGAGGCCAACCAGGTGATTGATCGCGCCAAAGGCCACATGGACGATCTGACCAAGTCAATGGATGATATCTCCAAGGCGAGCGAGGAGACGCAAAAGATCATCAAGGCTATTGACGAGATCGCCTTCCAGACAAACCTGCTGGCATTAAATGCTGCTGTTGAGGCGGCCCGGGCCGGCGAGGCCGGCGCCGGATTTGCCGTGGTGGCCCAAGAGGTGCGCAATCTTGCCGGGCGCTCTGCAGATGCGGCCAAGAATACGGCAGAGATGATCGAAGACACGGTCAAGAGGGTAAATAGCGGATTAGACATAGTGCAAAAGACCAACGACGAATTCAATGAGGTGGCCACAGCCACCGGCAAGGTAGGCGAGCTGGTCAGCGAGATTGCTGCGGCCTCCAATGAGCAGTCCCAGGGGATTGAGCAGGTGAACAAGGCCATGGCCGAGATGGACAAGATAACCCAGCAGAATGCGACCAATGCCGAGGAATCCGCATCAGCCTCTGAAGAGATGACCGCACAGGCCAAGGCGCTTAGCAGCATGATCGACGAATTTATCTTGAACGGATGAGGCAGAAGACAAAAGGCCCTGTGTCCTTAGCCCTGCGCCTGAACAAATCCGGATACAATTTTTTTGAAACCTGTTCTGTTCCGGCTTAGGGCTCGCGCAAAAATAACTTACCATTTTGGCATCTCGGCTTCAGGCCGTCTTTGACCGATGCTCATTCGCAAAATCCGCGAAATAGCCAGCTATTCCTGTGGCTTTGCTCAATCGGATCGGCCAAATCCGACCCAAATCTGAGCGCCAATTCTGCCAAGCTATTTTTGCGCGAGCCCTTATCCGGGTTGACTGTTGACGGGCAGTTGCCCAAAACCTTACAACCTGGTACCGGGACAGAGCCGTTATGGGGCATCTCTTTTTGAGATCAGGTCACTGATATTGCCTGGCACTGGCGGGCAGGTCAGGCGAATGCCGGCCGGGCTTGGCAGAAGGGCGGGCTTGTCCTGCTTGGGCGGCCATAGGCAGAGCAATGAGACAGGGATTTCGAGTGACAGAAGCATCTTATGGACAATTGGAGCAAAGGCTCAGAGAGTTAGAGGAAAAACTCGCTAGTCGCACCCGCCGGGAGGAGGAGACGCTCAGAGAAACGCGCCATTACCTGGAAAATCTGCTCGACTACGCCAACGCCCCTATCATAGTCTGGGACCCGCAATTCAGGATCACCCGATTCAACCATGCCTTTGAGCGCCTGACAGGAAAGAAAGCCGGCGAGGTCTTGGGCACTCCGCTTGATATCCTCTTTCCTGGTAACAGACAAGAGGAAGCAATGGCCCACATCCGCCGTACGGAGGAGGGAGAACGGTGGGATGATGTTGAGATTCCGATCATAGGCGCAGACGGAACAGTCAGGACCGTGCTCTGGAACTCGGCAACCCTCTATGCTCAAGACGACACGACGGTGGTGGCCACCATTGCCCAAGGACATGACATCACCGAACGAAAACAGGCGGAGGAGGCGCTCAGAGAATCTGAAGAAAAGTATCGACTCCTGGTGGACAATGCCGATGATGCCGTCCTTATTGACCAGGACGGCATGATAAAGTTTGCGAACCCAAAGGCAGAGGAACTGTTCGGGTATTCCGAGGCTGAATTGGCCAAAATCCCCTTCACTAATCTTGTCTATCTTGATGACAGACATTTTGTGCTTGAAAGACTCGAATCCGGAGCAAAAGTAAGGGACCTTCCAGGCACCTATTCCTTCAGAATAGTAAACAGGGCGGGCGAACAAATATGGGGAGAGATGAATACGGCGCCTATGTCATGGGAGGGGAGACCGGCCACCCTTATGTTTATCCGAGATAGAACAGAACAGAAAAAGCTGGAAGACCAGCTCCGACATTCCCAAAGGTTGGAAGCGATCGGCACGTTGGCAGGCGGCATTGCCCATGACTTTAATAATATCCTTTCAGCCGTAATAGGCAACGCCGAAATGGCGTTGTATGACCCTCAGGATGCGGCTTCAGTGCAGTACTGTCTGGAACAGGTCCACAAGGCCGGGCATCGGGCAAAAGATCTGGTGGCGCAGATCCTTGCCTTTAGCCGCCAGCAAGAACATGAACCAAAACCGCTGCGACTCAGCCCTATTGTCAAAGAGACCCTCAAGCTGTTGCGGGCGTCTTTGCCCACGACCATCAAGATCCGCCAAAATATCCGGAACGAGTCAGGTCCGGTATTGGCCAGTCCGACTCAAATCCATCAGGTTCTGATGAATCTTTGCACCAATGCGGCCCACGCAATGCGCGAGAATGGCGGGGTTCTGGAAGTCAGCCTGGCCAATGTAGACAATGTAGGTCCGGACTCCGGAGTTGCACCTGATTTTGACTTGAGCCCGCGAGCTTACGTGGAGCTAACCGTAAGCGACACCGGCCACGGTATGGACCCGATTATCATGGAACGGATGTTCGAGCCATATTTCACCACTAAAGGAAAAACCGAGGGTGCGGGCTTGGGGCTTGCTGTTGCCCACGGCATCGTCAAGAGCCATGGAGGAGCCATCAACGTCCAAACAGAACCAGGGAAGGGAACGACCTTTCATGTATATTTGCCCAGGCTTGAAAATGATGCGACACAGGAAACCGGGACACCGGACCGGATACAGACGGGCAACGAGCGAATACTTTTTGTTGACGACGAAGAACTCATAGTTGATCTCGGTCAACGTATGCTCGAGTCCCTTGGCTATGAGGTTGTTGCCAAAACGAATAGTATGGAGGCCATGGAAATCTTTCATGCTAAGCCGGAAAGATTTGACCTGGTTATCACGGACCAGACCATGCCGGATATGACAGGCACAAGAATGGCAGAAGAACTTATGCGTATCCGGCCGGATATTCCCATTATCCTTTGCACTGGATACAGCGAAATCATCACTCCGGAAGAGGTAAAGGAGATAGGCATCCGCGAATTTGTCATGAAGCCTCTCGTTATGCGCAATATTGCCGAGACCATCCGCCGCGTGCTGGACGGGTAAAGAGACTATGGCAAAGGTACTGATTATTGATGATGACAAGATGATATGTGACATGCTGAGCCGCATGGTGGGCCGTATGGGACATGATGCCGCATATACGCTTACCCTGACGCACGGAATGAAGGAAGTGTCATCCGGAACATTTGACGTTGTATTTCTCGATGTATGCATGCCGGACGGAAACGGGCTCGAGGTACTGCCAAAGATACGAGAAGCGTCATCCTCCCCCGAGGTCATCATTATCACCGGAGAGGGTGATCCGGATGGCGCCGAGCTTGCGATTAAAAGTGGCGCATGGGACTATGTTGAAAAGCCGCTTTCGATCCACGAGATGACTCTGTCACTCGTTCGCTCACTTCAGTACCGGGAGGAAAAGGGAACCGGGAAGCCGCGGGTGGCCTTAAAACGGGAGGGTATTGTGGGAAGCAGCCAGCAAATGAGAGCTTGCTTTGACCTTCTGGCCCAGGCGGCAAGCAGCGACGTCAGCGTTCTCATCACCGGTGAAACCGGCACCGGCAAAGAACTCTTTGCACAGGCCATCCATGACAACAGCCGCCGCGCCGACAAAAATTTCGTTGTAGTCGATTGTGCTGCACTCCCCGGAAACCTTGTGGAGAGCATGCTTTTTGGACACGAAAAAGGGGCATTTACAGGGGCCGACAAGGCACACGTCGGTCTGGTCAAGCAGGCCGATGGCGGGACCCTCTTTCTGGATGAAGTGGGCGAGCTGCCTCTTTCTGTTCAGAAGGCATTCCTTCGGGTCCTTCAAGAGCGCCGTTTCCGCCCACTGGGCGACAAGCAAGAGATCGAAAGCGATTTCAGGTTGGTCGCTGCGACCAACCGCAACCTTGATCAGATGGTGGAAGCAGGCAAATTCCGCGACGATCTTCTGTTTCGCCTCCGCTCATTTACCATGGAACTGCCCCATTTAAGAGAGCGCCGCGGTGACATAAGGGAGATTGCCATGCACTATATGGCAAGGCTCTGCGACCGGCACGCGACAGGAACAAAGGGGCTTTCTCCTGAATTCCTCGAGACACTCATTTCCTACGGCTGGCCGGGTAATGTGCGAGAGTTGGTCAATACCATGGAAAAGGTGCTCGCCACATCAGGCGATGACCCTATCCTCTTTCCAAAGCATCTGCCAACCAATATCCGCGTCAAGGTGGCGCGTGACTCGGTCAGCAAAGAACCCCCGGCGAAAAGCATCCCAAAACCTCACGAGCCTGTCAAGGCGCTTGCCTCGTTGCGCGATTTTCGGATGGCCGCTGCTTCTGAGGCGGAAAAGGAGTATTTGCAAAACCTGTTATCCCTCACCGAGGACAACATCAAAGAGGCATGCCGAATATCGAGGTTATCTCGGTCCCGCTTGTACGAGCTTCTGAAAAAGCACAAAATATCCATTCCCGGCTAGTCGTCTTCCTACCCCCTCCAATGTCTTGTCAAACAAGATATTGTCCGGCTTTTTCGACCTCAGTCCGACTTTTTCGAACAAAATTGCACACCCTGTTCCTCTTTAAAACTCCTGCATTCATGCTGCAAAATACTCCAACTTGCTGATTTTCCAGCCAAATCGTGCCTCAGCATGCCTCATGGCATACTTCTTGTTCTACAACTGCAGGAAATACGAAACAGACACCCCTTGTTAAGGGAGAAAAAGGAGCAAAGTCCGGAATGAATTTGATCTTCTATTCAAGGGATACGGAGGCGATCGGAGATCAGCTTCAGCGTGTAATTGAGTCTATTGAAACCCAAGCCATTAACGAGGTGGAGCTGCACCGAACGATCGACAGCCTTTCGCGCAGACTTCGCCGGCCAACGTATGATGTGGCAGTTGCTGTTCTGCTGGCCGCAACAAAAGAAGACCTTTTGGACATGTTGTCCATTAGAGATTTGATTCGGAACCTTCGCATTATCCTCGTTCTGCCGGACACAGAGGATGCCACTATTGCCCAAGGACATTCATTGCGACCGCGCTTTTTAACGTATGCGGATAGTAACTTTGCAGAGGTTGCCGGCGTGCTGAACAAGATGCTCGGAAATACAGAGGGCTGAGGTCAGAGGACTGAGGTCAGACGACAGAGGGCTGAGGGCTGAGATCAGAGGTCAGTGACAAATGACCAGTGACGAGTGACCAATGTCGGAGATCCGCCGCAGGCGGAACAAATATACAAGGAGGTGAGTAAAGCAATGGCGGAATTGACTGAAACAATGGCTCAGGGGCCAGGCGGGGACTCGGCGGCGTTGGCCCGAACAATGGATCAAGCCGTAAAGGCCGTGGCAAGAATGGAGGGGAAATACCTGACTTTTGCCATGGCCGGGGAAGAGTACGGCATCGGCATCCTTAAGGTGAAGGAGATCATCGGGATGATGCCTGTTACTACCATACCCCGCACGCCCGATTTTGTTAAGGGGGTGATCAACCTTCGCGGCAAGGTGATACCGGTGCTTGACCTGAGGCTGAAGTTCGGGATTCACGAGCTGGAGTATACCGAACGGACATGCATTATCGTTGTGGAAAGTGGACCCAAAGCAGGCGACGTCTTGATCGGGATCGTGGTCGATGCCGTGTCCGAGGTGATAAACATCAAAGCGGATGACATCGAGGAGACACCGACATTTGGAACGAAGTTGAACACCGACTACATCCTCGGGATGGCAAAGATGGGAGGCGGTGTCAAGATTTTGCTCGATATTGAAAAAGTATTGACCGCACAGGAGCTTGATCTGATGGCTTCCATGAAAGAAAAGAGTTCTTCGCCGCCGGCAGAAGCAGCCGCAGAAGAGACACCGGAAGAGGAAACCATAGAACAGGCCGCCCAAGAAGAGACCCCGGCAGAAACTGTCTCGGGACTGATGCCGGAAGAGGCAATTGCAGAAGTGGCAGTCGAATAGAAAGAGCAAATAAATTAATGGAGGTTTAAACAATGGCAAAAGACTACGAAGATGAGGACGAAGAGATGGAAATCAGGAAAAGAAAGGGGAATCCGTCCAATGCTGGAATGAGTAGCGGCGTACTCGAAGAGGTTGAAACTCTGGTTAGAGCCATAAAGGCCGGCCAACTTGATGCGCGGGCGGATCTCAGGGGCACAAAGGGCTCCGACAGAGAGATGCTGGAGGGCATCAACGAGATGCTCGATGCGGTGGTCGTGCCATTAAATGTGGCCGCTGATTATGTGGACAGGATTTCAAAGGGCGACATTCCGGCCAAGATCACCGATTCGTACAAGGGTGATTTCAACCAGATCAAGAACAACCTGAACCAGTGCATCGACGCGGTGAACGGCCTGGTGGCTGATGCTGGTATGCTTGCCAGAGCTGCCGTTGAAGGAAAGCTCGACACCAGGGCCGATGCCTCAAAGCACATGGGCGACTATCGAAAGATCGTGGACGGTGTAAACGACACGCTCGATGCGGTGATCGGCCCATTAAATGTGGCCGCAGAGTATGTGGACCGCATTTCAAAGGGCGACATCCCGACCAAGATCACCGACACGTACCACGGTGATTTCAACGAGATCAAGAACAACCTGAACCAGTGCGTAGACGCTGTAAACGCCCTTGTGGGCGATGCGGCCATGCTGGCCCGAGCTGCAGTTGAAGGAAAGCTCGACACCAGGGCCGATGCTTCAAAGCACGGCGGCGATTTCGGAAAGATCGTAGACGGCGTAAACAACACACTCGATGCGGTGATCGGCCCATTAAATGTGGCCGCAGAGTATGTTGATCGCATCTCAAAGGGCGACATCCCGGAGAAGATCACCGACACGTACCAGGGTGATTTCAACGAAATCAAGAACAACCTGAACCAGTGCGTCGATGCTGTCAACGGCCTTGTTGCAGAGGCAGGTCGGCTGGCCCAGGCCGGGATTGAAGGCGCGCTCGATACCAGAGGCGATGTGTCCAAATACAGCGGCGACTATGCCAAGATCGTCCAGGGTGTAAACGACACGCTCGATGCGGTGATCGGTCCCTTGAACGTGGCCGCAGAGTACGTGGACAGCATTTCAAAGGGCGACATCCCCCAGAAGATCACCGACGAGTACAAGGGTGATTTCAACGACATCAAAAATAACCTGAACCGGTGCATCGATGCAGTGAACCTCCTTGTGGCCGATGCCAACATGCTGGCGCAGGCTGCCGTTGAAGGAAAGCTCGACACCAGGGCCGATGCTTCAAAGCACGGCGGCGATTTCGGAAAGATCGTAGACGGCGTAAACAACACACTCGATGCGGTGATCGGCCCATTAAATGTGGCCGCAGAGTATGTTGATCGCATCTCAAAGGGCGACATCCCGGAGAAGATCACCGACACGTACCAGGGTGATTTCAACGAAATCAAGAACAACCTGAACCAGTGCGTCGATGCTGTCAACGGCCTTGTTGCAGAGGCAGGTCGGCTGGCCCAGGCCGGGATTGAAGGCGCGCTCGATACCAGAGGCGATGTGTCCAAATACAGCGGCGACTATGCCAAGATCGTCCAGGGTGTAAACGACACGCTCGATGCGGTGATCGGTCCCTTGAACGTGGCCGCAGAGTACGTGGACAGCATTTCAAAGGGCGACATCCCCCAGAAGATCACCGACGAGTACAAGGGTGATTTCAACGACATCAAAAATAACCTGAACCGGTGCATCGATGCAGTGAACCTCCTTGTGGCCGATGCGGCAATGCTAGCCAATGCGGCCGTTGAAGGAAAGCTCGAAACGCGCGCTGATGCCTCCAAGCATGGCGGCGACTTCGGAAAAATCGTGCATGGCGTAAACGATACACTCGATGCAGTGATCGGGCCTTTGAACGTGGCCGCCGACTATGTTGACCGCATCTCAAACGGCGACATTCCGGATAAGATCATTGATGAGTACAGGGGTGATTTCAACGTGATCAAGAATAACCTGAACCAGTGCATCGATGCGCTAAGGGGCCTGATAGTGGAGGACGGCGGAGTGGCCATTGATGCTGCGGCCAACAAGAATATGACCGCAAGGCTGAAGCGGGATTACCAGGGTGCATACGCAACAATGAAGGACAATATCAATATGCTGATAGGCAACCTTCAGGATGCGCTCGGCCAGGTTGCCACGGCAGCAGACGAGGTGGGTTCCGGCTCCGGCCAGGTGGCTTCCTCAAGCCAGGAGTTGGCCGCAGGCTCTGCCCAGCAGGCCGCAAGCCTGGA
>JABXJW010000503.1 GCA_013375395.1 Desulfobacterales bacterium | reverse complement strand
TGCCAGGCTGCTATGGCATTGGTGAAATAGCCTCGGACTGTTTGTTGCATGGTGGTCTTAGGGTTTGCCGGTATCACATAGGCGCGTCGGTACTGCCGTCCCTTCCACTTAGCAAAGACACCAGCCTTACCTGCCTGACCGGAATACTGGTCACCAAAGATATTGATAATTTTTACCATCGGTCAATTACCTCGCTTTCACGTTAGTTTAACGAACAAAATCTAGTTTAAAATATTCAAGAGTGGTATTAGTATTATAATCATTCGTCTTATAGGCTATTACCCCCTTTACATAAGATAATGGCGGGGTGGTCTTAGCCATCCAGAAAGGGACAAGCTCGGCAGGCTACGCCTACCGAGCTTTTTTATCTACCCTAAATGACCAGCCCCACTCCCCCCCCACGTCCCCTCAGTTCAGCTAGTTTCGGGGTGGTGTAAAAAAGCTCACAATTAAAAGTTAGGATACGCCAAAAGAGCTTGTCAAGCGGGTCGGCACTCCGGGGTTATACTACGAGAAAATGAAAAACGGCTGCGTAAGCCAGCCGTCAAACAGTGTAGCTTAGAAGCAGATTTATGGAATTAAAAAAATTTCGCAGGTGAGGCTTCGCCTGGCTACAACCAGGCTACGCCGGTAGGGTAGGGGTCGAGAAAAGGGGTTACGCCCCCCCAGGTACCCCACCGAGGGACGGAGACTGTCCTTGCCCAAGAATTCTGCCCTCTACCCTTTAGCTGGACACCCATTCCAGCTCACCTTACGGCCTTACGGTTAAAAGCTGGCGAATGTTAATGAGCTACGCCTGCCCAGCTCTGCCAGCGTCTTGGGTTCGCTTCTTCTCGCGTCCCTTCCTACTGCTGCGCTATGGCTGGATATGAGAGACTATAAATAAAGGCCGGGGGGATTAACCCCCGACCTTAGCCTCTACTCCGGCAACCAAGAGGCGAGCATGACAGAAACCAATGAGCCAACCGCATTTCTCGCAGGCTTCTTGGGCTGATGGTGCGCAGATATGCCTCTGTTCGCCGGTAATACGGTTAGTGATGATATAGAGATTATCGGTAGTCAACTTTACTCCTTTCCGGCAGGGATTGCCTGCCTTTTAACCCCCGCTAGCCTCGCCAGTCAAGGTCTTTAGAACGAGCCGTAAGGCGTGGTGTGCCTTGACCAGGGGCTAAGATGGGAAGGCAGGAACGGTAAGCCCTTGAAAGAGGATACTTAACCATAAAAAAATAGCCCGCCCCTTTTAGGCGGGCTATGCACGGCGCTAGGCTTACTTCATTGTTTACATAACAATTATTGGGCGTTGGATACTTTTGACTATTCAC
>JABXJW010000125.1 GCA_013375395.1 Desulfobacterales bacterium | reverse complement strand
CGCATCAAGCGTGACTGAACAAACCGCTACATTGTTGAGTCGAGATTGAAATCCTTTCGATACTGTCCCAAAAAATATCAGTTGCACCTCAGCGAATGCAGTGATAGAATTTTGCAGATTGAGAAAACTCGGTTTGGGAGGATTTAATGGCAATTCCCAGGACCATCACCCGAGGTGATATGCTTGAGGCAATCGAGATGATCGATAATAGCAGATATGTGGTACCTGGCATACGGCGATCTCGTGCCTACTGTCTGGAGTACCACGGAAAGAACTTTAGCCATTTCCCACCGAAAGAAGTTGTCCGACAGGCATACGCTCTTAGAAACGGCACGGAGTTAATGAATTTCGGAGGCGGAGAGGAAACCAACAGCTTCTGCCGATCACACGGTTTCACGATAGTTGAAAATTGTGGCGGTGCCCCCACATTAGGGAGCGACGAGCCTTTCAGAAACACCGGCCTTCCCTGTCTCCACTATAAATGTGTGCTTATCTTGATTTCATGCTCCACATTTCCTCAGGCCATACACATTTTGAGTTACTGTTGCCTATTGCCTAGACCAAGTATTTTTGACATTCTACTCCCATTATGGTAACCGAACAGTCTCCGCAGGCCAGAGATGATGCGATATGCTATTATGATAGCATGACTTCAGCATGTCGACGTACTCTGTCCTAAGGAACGTCAACTTGGTTCCGGGAGTAGCATGACAACGGAATTCCGTTTAGAGATCTTCTTTGAACGAGATGAGGACCAAAAATTTGCCAGAAAGGAAGCAGAAAAACTAGACACGCTTGTCAAGAGATTAGTACCTCATATCAATCTCAAAATCGCAACGCAGAAGGCGACCAAAATATGTCCCCCTAACGAACACTACGACTTCACCACCCATGAACCTGTCGAAAAAGATAGCCAGACTCTATTGATTACACAGGAAGATTTCGGACCAGAAGAGGGACGGGCCGAACGACAAGGACGGGCTGGACCAGAAAAGGGGTGTTTGAGCAAGCGAAAACTTGAAGAAAAGGGGCCGAAGTCTGCAGACATAACGATCCACGAATGGATCCATACTATAGTAGGGAAAGAAATAAATGGGAGAAGGATACCAAACCCAGACGATCGGACGCGCCCTGAAGAGTTCAAATATCCAGACGCAAATGGCCAATGGCACCATTGGTACAAATACATACTTCGTGAGTAATAGACCGGGATGGATGGGGGTGTTTTCACATGGGAATTGTCTGATCCCAAGACTAGTCCAGTCGAGTTGTTGAATTCCTTCCTTGCTCACCCCGGTGGCGCGTAGTCGCCTTTCTCAGAAGCAAGACCCATGTAACAACATACTATATTCTTTATCGTCAACGGCCCCGGCCGTTTGCTTCTTTCCCCGCTAAGTCATCAGGGGGCGGTCCCTGCCTTTATGCTCCTGGCTCCCAATTTAGCAATTAGATACGGGCTCATTCCTTGACAGGAAGGCCAATCATACTTCATACGGGTTTAGCCAGGAAGGCGGGGCTGCCATGTTGTTCGCACGGGTTTGCTCTACTGAGCCCCCAATCCCGAGATCGGCCTGTCCCCGCCCGCCTGATGTGCTGTGCTTATTTCCTAATTTGTCACCTCCACCAGTTGTGGCAATCGGTAAAAGGTCTGTTTTTTGACCAGAGTAAAGGCCAGTCGCAGCAAACGGTTTAGTGTTGCTCCCACAATCTCTTTCCCGTTAAGAGGATTGGCATGCACGGGTCGCTCCCGTAACCTTTTAGCCCAAGAACGAAAATCAGGATTATGCCGTAGAAGGGGTATTACAGCAGTCCAGGTGCAATAGCGTAGCCCGGGACGACCTTTCTTACTCATTGGAGTACGAGTAGCCCGTTTCCCGGCTGATTCTGATTCTATAGGATTGCTGCCGGCCATCTTTATCAATTGCCTGGCGTTGCGATATGACTTAAAGGAACCCAACTCTGCCAACATTCCAGCTGCCGCAATATAGTTAAGCCCTCTTATAGAGAGCAAGTACTTGCCTTCCTCCGTCTCGTCCACCAGTCTTGTTAAAACCCCTTCTATTTTGCGTACCTGCCACTTAATAAGCTGAAGCTTTCCTATCAGAAATGAAACCTCGTGTGAAACTGACTGGGCACCAGCCTCAATGCCAATCGAAGTCCTGGCAGCATAGTGGAGGGCTCGTAGCTTTTTCCTCATGAGGCGTCCCTGGTGCCTTGCCCTGATAGTGCTCACAAATTCTTCCTCTGCCATTCCGGCAATGGTCTTGGGTATCGGACAAGTAGATAGCACACTAAGAGCTGTCTGGCCAAGAGGGTCTTTGAAAACCTGGGTAAATTCTGGGAAGAGGCCATCCAACAATCCCTGAAGAAGATTAGTGATCCTTGTCCTCTCTTTGACTAACCTGCGATAGGCATTGTAGCTAGCACGCAATTCAGCATAGACGCCTTGCGGCAGTTTGGTCTCGGTGAATTCTCCATTGCACAATAGCTTTGCTGCCACTTCGGCGTCACGATAATCGTTTTTGCTGCGATTGAGATTCATTCCCTCCCGTCTCCGCTTCAAGGCGAACTGATTGATCACATGAAAAGGAACGCCTCTCTCGTCAAGAAAGTAAGCCAGGTTGCGCCAGTAATGCCCTGCTGTCTCAATGGCAAACATGATACCACGACAGCTGGTCCTCTTCATCTCAGACCTGACTCGCTCTAGTGTTTCCTCAAAGCCTCGCCTCGAGTTAGCAAACTTGAATTTGCTCTGAACCATAAGATCTTGAGTTATGACCACTGCTGCATGTTTCCTCTTATGAGGATCGACTCCCACCAATAGATACCCCGATGGGACTTGCTTGAGTTTCCTTGCCGCATTATTCTTCATTGGATGGCTCCTCCTACTTTAGATTTGGTGCTTCTACCAGCACACCGATCTATTGTAGCCGGAGCCATCACTTTTTCTTATTCCATATACTAAAACCGAGGAATGTTACCTAACGCCTAAGTTCACCCACGCTGTACTTTTCCCATATCTAAAGTCGGATTGCCACAAGATGGCAGGGCTAATCGCCGGACAGATATAGTCTGCACCTGCTAGAAGATTCTCGCAACTGCTTCTGGGTGGAACTCGAATACAAAGGAATGTTTGCAGGGAAAGCCGTCTGCATGGCAAGGCAACCCAATGAAATGGAATTCAGTGATCTCGAAATCGAAAAAGCGTACCGGCGGAAGAAACTGGGTACTGCCTTGGTGAAATTGGTGATTAGCCATCTCAGAGACAAAGGCATAAGGCGCATATATGGTTCGGTTGCCAAGAAGGATCTCGAAGACTTCCCTCAACTCGTGCGATGGTGGGAAAGCTTTGACTTTCGCAGGGGAAACAAATACGATTATGCGGTTTCTGGTGCCATCGCATACATGTACTTGGACTTGGATTAAGCTGGATGGATTTACTTCGCTCATTCAACAAGAGAGTTGTCTCGTTATAATGAACAAGAGGCAGTAAATAGAGTACGCTTTTTGTGAGGTTGAGTCTACGTGCCCGTGTGCAAAGAGCGGCACTAGCCAGAACCTATATTGCGCTCCTTCATGCGTTCTGCAGCCTCCTTTATGGTGGAGGATGAAAGCAGAATATCTATGTCACAATACACGTGGCGGCCCCGCATGGTGGGATCTCCTGTTAGGATTGCCCTGGGCAAAGGCACCGGGTTCGACAGATGCCAAATAGTGTGAGGTTCCCTAGGCCAAGAGCCTTTGACATTCCTGAGTTGTGGAAGGCGGTCAATCGGCTTTGTCTCATGCTCGATTCTTAGAACACGCTGTATTGAATCGACCTTGCCCCCTGTACGTAAAGCAATATAAAGAGGCTTCTGGTTGGTGTAGCGGTCTTTCTTGGTTCGATAGTAGATTCTGCCCTTCACATGGGTGTCATAGAAGCTCCAGCCTCCATCCCATAGAGGCTTGGTTTGAGCAGGTATAATCCAAACTTCTTGCGTGTAAGTCTTCATATGAAACTCTCCTTCTAGGAAGTTAAAAAATGCCCTCACCCATCGACCTTCGTCCGAAGCCGCTACGAATTCTTGAATGAGACTAGGTCGCATGTCGCGTAGTTCAGCCCACTGTAAGCCGACCATGAATTCTCTGCAATTTTCGTCCTTCTCGCAGTAGACAGCAAGTGTTGGTGCTGCATCGGTGTCGACGAGCACAACTAACCTGCGTTCTTTCGCGGTCGAGGAACTGAGTCGCTTGATGTATTTCTTACACTGGCTGAGCGTCGGGAGGTTCAACCCCACCTTTGCTTCAATGATCAAATGAAGTCTGCCCGGTAATATCACTTCGATGTCAGTGATACCCGTTTCACGTTTGCTTTGTAGGCGAATCTCGGCATCCGCAAGACGAGTGAGCCGGAATCTCTTCAAACCAACGGTAGCCAACAACTTTTGAAGCAATCTCGGGCACTGCTGCATTGTATAGCCTAGCGCGAATGTGAGAGACTTCTCGTCCGCACCCAAGAGACCGAAGGGCGTGCTAACTGGGACATCATATGCGAATAGAGAAAGGCTACTCATGCTTCCTCGGGCACCTTTTGCAGAAGTCAGTTTTTCCTCTTGGCATCACAATGCAGGAATCACCCGTGCCTTCCATCCAGTCACATTCTACCCCGGTCCATTGCCACCCTGCCAATTCATGTAGCAATAGGGTAACTTTCCAACTGCTTAGAAGCGACAGTCCGAATCAATATACTTCAGTCGGCCATAGGATGCAATAAGTTGGAGTTATGTAGTTTCAACTCTTGAGAAACTCACGCCAAGGCCTCCCCATGATCTCAAAGTTGTCTGGAGGTTCCGATACTAGCGCCTCCTTCAGAATGCGCTGGTAACATCGCTTCAAGCACAAGGTCAGCCTGGGCAGTAGGGAGCGAACATGCTCGGGTGTCAACTGCTTATAAGGTGGCAAGTCACTTGCGACTTCTGACAACTCCTCGTGTTGAATCCTAAGAGCTTTGACAGAGAATAGTCCCATGTCAGCAAAGCTCTCCAATCGTTGTAGTATCGCAACGGTTGATTGAAGACGTTTGTTAACCACATTCTTTCCTATCTTCGAAGGTGAGAGCCAACTCCCATCTTCCGCCGAGAAATCCACATATAAACTCGCTTGACGGAGTTCTTCATCCGATGGTGCTGCAACATAGGAATCCAACGCCATGGGCAATATCTTATCGGGCGATGTTCTCATATGGTTTGGGAAGGTGTCCATAACTGCGTGAGCAGCTTTGATCTCATGACTACGGAACGACTTCCATTTGTCACTCCAGTGGACTTGCTTACCGGGGTGTATACGAGCCATAGCTAACAAAACGTGAATTTTGCCGAGTTCTTGATCAGCAGCCAATACGCAGGTTAATGCCCTCGGCAGTCTTTGGGCCTTAAGTAGAATAGTGGCATCTTCCACAAGCGCACGCGCATTCTGCAGACAAGCCGCAATACCTTCAGCAATCTGCTCCAGTGACAGTCTTCCGCGATACTTTTTCTGAGGAATACTCATTATCCTCCCTCTCCTTGTAGAGGCGACTAAGTCTCCTTATCCTTCGCTACTTGCTCTTGCGCCGCTATGATTTCGCGGTCGAAGCCCCATTCAGAGGGAAGCTTGCCGGCTGCTTCTTCAATAGCAAGGCTATCATTTGGGGTTCTCGCAGTTTGATAGGCATGCGCCAATTCGTGTGCCAAAACCCCGACAACTACGTCGTCACTTGTTGAATCACAATCCTGTTTGCACAACTGTATCTCACGAGTCAAGGTTCGCCACCGACCATAGCCTCTTTCTATTCCTAGCGTTTGTAGAGAGTCCTTCGTAGCTTCATCCCATTGCTCTACCTCAGATACAGCATACACTATCTGCGAAAGCACAGTCTTTGCCTCATCTGGCAGTCTCTGCCAAGTGTCTTCCCATAGCCTTATCAATCGGTGGTTTCGCAGACTCAACTGTGGTCTCCTATGTGCGCTCACTTCATCACACACTACGCGTCCTCGGGCAGCATGCCCCATCGCCTCCTCCTAACTTAGTGTGTCGGGAAAACAAACGGGCCATTGGCTGCTACCGCTACCAAGATACCAGCTAGCGTCAACCGAGCTATTATATCCACACGGCAATTCTATCACAAAAAGTCGGTAATACTCTGCTCCTAGAAGTCAAGCGTAAAGGGTAAGACTAAGCAAGAAACCGCTGCTAAGTGCCCTACTGCTTGGTTGCAGAAGTAAGCGTGTCATCAGTTTGCTCTGGAATCCCAACCCTGGAGTCTGGCGGTACTCTCTGGGGCTCCTCGAGAAATAACGCTGATTTCTGCCACCAGGTGTGTCGTGGCTTAGCACCAACAATCGTCAGGAATGTTGAATTGAATGTGGTAAAATAGCAATATCTATTCCCATCTACTGGGGAACTTGCAGAGTGGACTTACTAGCACCGAGGAGAAGATAGAATGCAATACTGGATACTTCAACATAATCCAAGGCTCCTGCCTGTAAATATTCCCGCCCCACCTGGCGTTCCTCTAAATAGGGACTATTGGCATATTAGTAGGTATGCAAGGGACGTATGCGTTGGTGACATAGCATTTATTTGGCACGCAGGTGTCAACCGAGGCATCCATAATGTTGCGACAGTCGTTTCTACACCGCCTCATGGTCCTGAGGCTGATAGCCATATAAGAAACCTCACGAGGAACGATGCTCCCTTTTGGACTGAACCTGCAGTGAGGGACAGACTTCGACAGAGACCAACCCTTCTGATAGAGTACCGGTATCCACACGGATTACATCCGCCTATCCTAGTTCAAGAACTTAGGCAGCAAGGTTTTTCAGGTCTTCCCGTGCTAGAAATGCCACAACGTGGCATCTACAGAGTTGAAGATTCGGCAGGTGGGCAATTGCTCCATTACATTAGCGTGACACAACCACGATCGGGATGATTGCCTAAACTATTTTGCTAGACCCTGAGTATTCATCCTCTTCAGATAGAACGATGATTCGTGGTTGTACAGTCTGGCTTAATGTTAACCTCATGCTGCTGAGTTTTGAAACGGCCTCAGAACATACTAGGATAATAAATGCGTGTCTTCGTATGATAGGAGAGATTTGGCAACAATCTCCGCTAGGACCAGAGACACTTGTACCTCCCATTCATCATCAGGATTGAACGGTATCTTCTTATTCTTACTCGCCTTTGAATGACTTAACTGGACTCTGTTCTTCTTGTATAGGAAAGTTGCCACGTCTAGGAAAATATCTCCTGTGTTCTCAAAACCATATACGTGGCTATGCTCCTTCAACAGCTGCTTATTTGAGGAAAAACATTCTCGTAGTGCAATCCTCACCAAGTCTAATTCTCCACAACTGCCTTTACCTTTTGCTACCACTATCTTACTTGCTACATTCTCTATTGCGAGGTATAGATTACGAAATTTGTCGAAGGGGTCTTGGGAAATTACCGCCTTTCTATAATAGGTTTTAGCATCTGACGGTTTTATTTCTACTTCCTTTAACACACGAGGAATCCTTTTGCGATGTCCACCCTTAATTGTCATCTTAAGAATATATTCCTTAATATGTCTGGTTGAGGGTGAGTCTTGTAGCATTACTGTCCAGCCATTCCCGATCTCAAGGTTTATTTCGTATTGCTGGCATAGCTCATCCAAAAATGCGTTTGCTTTAGGTCTGGCTTTGTTTGCAGCATCATCAGTTGAGTCAGCCTCAACATTTCTCACCGTAACAGTCGGGTATCCCCTGTCAACTATTACATCACCATTCTCCACTGTTACTGGGGAGCGGGCTCTTAGGTTAAATTCAACAATAAATAGTCCCATTTTCTTCTAGGCTCAGATAAGGTGTCAATGTCATTATACTACTGCAAGGAAATAGTTTGGAATTTCTAGGCTTATTCGATGCGGTCTTCGTCTATAATTGCTAGACCCAACAACACGATGTTTTGTATTTCATGAGTGTTGCTTCTCTTCCTAAGACCATTGCCAAACCCGAGTTTTGCACCAATCCCAACAGCTCGATTGAATTCACCACGGATAGTGTCTATAATTCATTAGTAGCAAAGAGCCGAAGTGGGCAAAACAAGTGAACAGGGACTTTGAGCTCGACAAAGGACGCGAGATTGAGCCCATAATTCACGAGATCTCCTTGATGAAACAACTTATCAAAGAGAGGGCGCATCCGCTAGATTTACTTCGAGAACTGGTTTCCAATTCTGGTGCCCGTCAAGTTGGTGCCCAAAATATCAAAATTAGTTACTACGTGCATCCGGACTACGGAAATGTCTTCGAGGTTGCTGACGATGGTTGTGGCATGGACTTTACGGGTAATATCAAATGTCCTGGTAGGCTCGATAGATTCCTAGGCCTTGGACTGTCTGCTATTGTAGGTCTTGAGGCGGACGAGTTCGCGTGGAAAGGCTTGGGGTCAAAGCTAGCTTTTCAGTCTCGCCGCGTTGAAGTAGAAACGTGGACAGGGAGTGGAAAGGTTTGGCGAGCTGACATTAACGAACCCTGGGAGACCATCGAACGAGGGGCGAAGCCGCGCCCTAGAATCACACAGTGGGAGCCCGAGCTTGGCCGTAACAGGGGAACAGTCGTACGGGTGTTCGGCCACCCGCCTCACCGAAAAGACAAGCCGTTTACGCCCGAAGAAATCATAGACTATCTATACCACCGCTCTTTTGTTGGCTTTACTCGAGAAAGGGAATCACCCCCAAGGATAGAGCTTGCCGTGTTCGGTCAAACGGAGGAAATGCTATTTGGTTTTCCTGAACTGAGAAACTTACCACAAAAGGCGCCTGCAGGAACGGTAATTGTTGAACCTATTGTGCTAACAAAGACTTTGCCGGGAACCAACAAGAGTATGATGGTGCGTATGCGGGGTTTTTATACATTAGATGATCAACAGTACGGGCTGCAGGATAGACGTATGAATACTGGGTTAATTGTCTCTGTCAACGGAATTCCGTACTTCAATCTCGACATGAAAAAATGTGGTAGTCGGCAACTTGTAGTCAACCCCGGTGCCAGCAAGTGTTGCCTTGTGCTCGAATGTGATCAAATTCACGAAGAGATGAACATTTCCAGATCTGGTTTGGTTGACTCTCCTTTAACGGATTTGTTCAAGAAAGCAATGGGTGGACTTATCGAAAAGATAGAGAATTCACAAGGCTATTTGGACTTCAGAAGAGTCCCTGAAGAACGCAAGCAAAGAAAGAGTGCTGTTGAGCTGGACGAACGTAAGCGAAGGCTCGAGTCCACGGATCAAAATTGGGTTTTCTGGGAAAAAACGGGAACCGAAAGGCATGTTCACCTTCTGAGAGAACCGGAAAGTGAAGTGGATACGCTTGCTATTCTGTGGAAACTCGAGGCTCTGGGAGCATTGCCATTCAAACAGTTTCAGACCCTGGGCTACGGAGGAAAAGGTCCGGACTTAATTGTTCATTTCCAAGAAGACGAAAGAAGTGACCCAGAACGATACACAACTGTTGAAGTAGAGCATAGGTTTTGGAGCTACAAACCACACGGGCACTTGCCGGCTCAGTATCCCACTGTCATTTGCTGGGAGATCGGGTCGACGCCAAAACTACGCTTGGAACCAACCGAGAAACCATACAAGTATGTTGCTCGTTTCGGTGATACCCTGATACGGGTCTATGTCATTAGACGCATGGCAGGCATAGTTGTCTCCACCTTTAAAGACATAGAGAGCAAGCGGACTCACTAGTTTCACACGGCGAATTCACCAAGAATGGGCAACAACTAAACATATTGGCTTTTTGTTGAGCCAGCATTTAGTAAAGCGAAGGGTGATATTAGTTAAAAATTATCCTATTGACACGAAATGCCTGCCATGCTAACAATATTCTACAAAGGTTTAGCCTCTGTTGGCGGAGGGAAAGAAATGACACGCATCGAACAGAAGATTACCGAGATTCTTCCTGCTAAACCACCGAGTTTCCAGCACGAAAAGCAGAATTGGCTTGACCTTCGGAAGACATGCCTAGACTGTGGATACCTTGAGGCTTTGAGTAGATATGATTTCGCAGAGACCGAACAAGGGACCCCATCCTGGACGGAAAAGCGAGGGATAGTCTCGAATGGCATTCGTAAGGAAATCTTGAAAACGGAAACGCAGAGATGGGCGGCAAAGGATTTTCGATGTTACAGAGGAGTTTGGGATGTAACATTTGGGAAAGACATAAACAAGAGAACTCTCAAGGGATTACAGGAGGCGACTAGGAAACGCAGGTGCCGCTTCTTCTTTCCTTGGAGCATCGGTGATTCGCCGGAAATTCATCGTGAGTTGCACAGAGAGCGGACAATTTGGCGACGAACATTT
>JABXJW010000502.1 GCA_013375395.1 Desulfobacterales bacterium | reverse complement strand
GAAGGCGTGCACATTAACTTTAGCTCACTTTAGACATTTTAGGCACTTTAGCTCACTTTTTGTTGAACATGGCAAAATTTTTCTGCCAGAAAAAACACGAATTTCACAACTAAGGAACTAAATTACCCCCTTCGGCATCGGCTCACAATACTCTCCGCCCAGCACGTAGCCGCCGTCTATCCTGAGTACGCTGCCGGTCATAAAGGGTGCATCGCGAATGATAAAAAGCACCGCTTTGACCACATCTTCAATGGCGCCGAGTCTTCGCAGCAGGGTATGATCGACAATCTCTCTGCGCTGGTCTTCGGTCAACAGGCCCCATCCGCGCGTTTCGGGTCCATGCCGCGTCTCAAAAAAACCGAGCATCAACTCATTGACCCTTACCTCGGGTGCGGCCTGTCGCGCCCATGTCTCGGTAAGAGAAGACACGGCCCGGTTGGCTGCTGCGTATCCGTCGTTAAATATCCTTCCTGCCGGACCGCTCCTGCCAACGAGACCTGCAATTGAAGAGATGTTGACTACTGTCCCCTCACCGGAGGCCTTAAGGTACGGCAGGGCCGAGTTGTAAACCCACCATTTTGCCCGCAGGGTTGTTGCCAACTCCAGATCCCATTGCTCTTGAGCATAAGGGCCGTGGACAACCGGCCACCCCCCACGCTCTATATTGTTAATGACGATGTCAAGGCGGCCGAACCTGCCGATAACCTTGTCGACAAGCAAGGGGATCTTGTCTGTCTCAAGAAGGTTTGTCCTGGTCACGAGATAGTCGGCATTTGCATCTTCAAAGTCCTGCTTCATCTTGTCCAAAGACTCTTCCCAGTCATAATAGTTCAAGGCCACCTTGACCCCCTCTCCCGCCAAGGCAAGTCCGATCCCTTTCCCGATACCCTTTATAGCACCCAGCACCAGTGCTGCTTTTCCGTCAATCTCCATCAAGATCCTCCCGGAATCAGAACAATGTTCCCATTATCCATTCAATACCAAACCGCATCAAGGCCACGTCATCTTCTTGTATGGCTTCAATCGCACCATCTCCAGCCGAAGATGCCACCCACAGCCTCTTTTCAAATGCAAGGCCCCTGAATCTGTCGAGGTCGTAACACGCCGTGTAAAAGAGTTCGTTCTCTTTATCGGAAAGCCTCTTTTTGCCGCTTCGGTTCTTCAGCGACAGCACATCCATAAGCAGATCATTCATCTCATTATAGATGTCAAGCCCCTGGTCCTTCTTCCATTCCCTGACCGTCCGTTGCTTGGACTCGTTGAAGCCAAGGCAATGGGCCTCCTTGATCAGGATGTAGGACTCCTCACAGGCGCGCTGATTAGGTTTCCTCACT
>JABXJW010000501.1 GCA_013375395.1 Desulfobacterales bacterium | reverse complement strand
GACGTCGTCGGTATCCAGCCATAGCAAGTCGCCGATGCAAATCACCGTGGTGCTATCCACCACCACTCGAATAAGCCCATAATTCGGGACTTCATATTCTCGCCGCATATGGTTTTTGCTGTCATCTGCCGTTTTTATGGCCATTATTTATCCCTCCTTGTCTTGGGATGTTAAGGTTGTTAAATCGTTTGCTTTCCGAGCTGCCGGCCCTTTTTCACTGACTCTGCCAGCTGCTCGTCGGTAAGCTCTTTCTTCTCGTCATCATCCTTCTCTCCACCCATGTTCCGCACCTTGCCGGTCCCCTTGAATGCAGCCTCCTCGCGGTCGGCAATCAGGACCTTGATTTGCTCCTCCACGGTGATGGTCTTGTCGCCTTCCTTCTGCTCTTCGACCGATTCCAGCATCCGCCTGAAAGTCGGGGTGATGGCTTGCGGGGCTTCGCGGTGGAGCTTGCTTCCCTTTAGAAGCTTATCTATCTGCTTTCGTTTCTCTTCCAAATTCTGCTGTACCCGGAATTCATCCAGTTCGAGGTCTTTTTTCTTGATTTCCTCCTCGAGCTTTTCAACCTTTGCCTGGAGTTTTTTGGTATCCTCCATTCCCTTTGCCTTTTTCAAGGTGCTTTCACTAATAGCCGTCACCAAATCGGGACGCTTTTCGGAAAGCTCCTCGAGTGTTAATTTTGCGAAATCCATATCATCCTCCTTATTATTGAATTGTTCGAAGAGGGAACTGGTGCTTGCCGGTTCGGTCACCAGATCGACCGAATTCACGGATGTGATTTCCTCCACCGTCACCTCTCCGCTTTTATCCTTTCTTATTTTTCCGTTGCCTCTCAAACTCAATCCCACCAGTTCTGGCATCTGTTCCGCCAGATCGAAAACCCAGGGTGCATGCGATTTCAGTACCATAAGGTCGCCCTTGACTTTTCCGCCCTCCATGCGTATATTCTGATGTTTGCCGATGAGGTCCCTCACATCTCGCACCTCGCCCTTCTCATCTTTTCTGGGATGATTGGCAAACGCCTTCGCCCCCTCGAAAAGATAAAGGCCGCTTCGCATGGCTTGTTCGGTGTAATGCCAATTGTTCTTGCTTACAGGCGTCAGCATACAGACATTCCTGATGATGCTCAGCTCCCGGTCAACCACCGCTTCGCTCAGGGGATTGTCGAAATGCTCAATCAAATTTTCCATAAATTCCTCCTTTAATACCCATTCGTCTCCCACTTTTTTGTATTTATTTTTCACTGCGGTTATCGCCACTTGTGCTGCCTTGGCTTCATCGCCATATTGTTCCATCGCCGAATTAAAGGCCTCCATATAAATCTCTTGGGCATGCTTC
>JABXJW010000124.1 GCA_013375395.1 Desulfobacterales bacterium | reverse complement strand
TTGGAAACCGACATCAGTGCCCAGAGTTCTGAAATTCATTTATGGATGGGCACTAGTTATGAAATTTGTGCTTTTTCCGGCAAAGGTTAAGGGTTTTTGCCCCTTACCCTGCCCCCTTTGCCTTATGCCTGTTTCTTGGTTGCAGCTTGTCTGCATTGGAAAATAACATGGACTGGTTCGCTATATCCCTGGCCTGCGCCTATTTCATGTCCACAAGTGAGGTCTTTTCAAAACTCTTGCTGCGGGACAATGATGAGTGGACAACAGGCTGCGGTATGGTCTTGGCGTCGTTGCCCTTCATGGCGCCCCTCATTATGGGCAGAGACTCTCTGCCGCTGAGCCGCGATCTCCTGCTTCTTGTAAGTATTGCCATCCCCTTTGAAATTCTTGCCTACTACATATACCTCAGTGCGATCAGGATAGCACCCCTGTCCCTTAGTGTGCCTTACTTGAGTTTTACGCCTGTCTTTGCCATCCTTACGGCTGCCCTAGTGTTGCAAGAAAGGATATCCTCTAAGGGCTTCGCGGGTATACTTATGGTCACGGTTGGCGCTTACGTGTTGAACATTGAACGCTTTGTCCATCATCCACTTGCCCCGCTAAGAGAGATTTTCAAGTCTCCCGGATCAAGGCGCATGCTTACGGTAGCCCTTATCTGGAGCCTGACATCCACACTTGGGAAAAAGGGCGTTCAGCTTTCTGATCCTGTATTCTTCGGAGTTTTCTACACGGTATCCTTGTCCATTCCTATGTTGCTCATTGCAGGCTGGCGCATCAAGCATGGTCCGGCAACAGTCAACTTGAAAGGCCGAAATACCGTCTGGCTCATACTGGGAGGATTCGTGATGGCACTTGCCACAATATCCCACTTTCATGCCATCAAACTCGCCCCGGTCTCCTACATGATCGCCGTCAAGAGAACCAGCCTCATCTTCAGCGTCCTGTACGGCGGTCTGATATTCAAGGAAGACCGCATCAGGCTCAGGCTTCTTGGAACCGGCATCATGTTATCCGGGGCGGTTATGCTGTATCTTGCGTAACCTGAAGACATAAGGCTCAAGGCATAAGGCTTTACACCGTGTGCCTAGCGCCTTGCGCCTTCTATTTTGGCCCATCAATCTCCGGTACTCTCCGCTTCCGGCAGACTCCAAGAATCCAATTGGGGCAAAAAGCGCTATTTCAAAGCCTCAACCATGGCCTCGGCTGCCCGGCGGGTCATACCGGGAACAGCGGCAAGTTCTTCAACAGAGGCGGCCTTTATGCGCTTCAGGCTGCCGAAATGCTTCAAAAGACACATTCTGCGCTTCTCGCCGATTCCGGGGATCTCTTTAAGGACCGAGCGCCGACAGGCCATCAGGCGTCGCTTTCGATGGTAGGTTATCACCGAGCGGTGGGCCTCGTCCCTGATCCTTTGGAGAAACAGGAGCACCTCGCTATCGCGCTTCAAGTTAACCGGGTTCTTGCGGCCAGGCTTGTACACCTTGTCTTCGGTCTCGCCCCGGCGTGGATCCTTCTTGGCAATCCCAACGATATCAAGCGATCCGCAAAGATGCAGGGACTTGAGCACAGTCACGGCCACGTTGAGTTGCCCCTTGCCGCCATCTACCATTAACAGGTCCGGCAGAACCTGAAGACCTTCGCCCTCCCCGTACCGCCGCGCCAGCACCTCTGCCAGCATTGCATAGTCATCCGCCCCAAGGGCTGTCTTGATCCGGTACTTCCGATACGCCTGCCGAGCGGGCTTGCCCTTTTCAAATACCACCATAGCCCCTACGCTTTCAGCTCCGGCCATGTTGGAAAGGTCAAAGCATTCTATACGTTCAGGGCGTCTTTCCAACGACAGCAGCCTGTGAAGTCGATCAAGAATCCCCTCTTGAGTCTGTGCAGCGCTGATCTGTTCTTCCAAGCTCCTTGCGGCATTCTGCTCCGCCATCTCCAGCATCCTGGCCTTCTCGCCTCTTTGTGGCACCAGGATGAATACCTTCTCACCTTTCATCTCGCCCAGCCATTCCTCAAGCAAGGCATGATCTTCAGGCACACTCGGCAGCAAAAACTCCTTGGGTATAAAAGGTGCGCTTTCATAATACTGCTTCACAAACGAACAAAGCATCTCACTGTCGGAGGCCACGGTCTTTGGAAAGTAGAATGGCCTGTTGCCCAGCAGGAAGCCGCTCCTGATAAAAAGGACCATGATGAGGGCCGCACTGTCGTGCCGCGCAACCCCCACCACATCCCTGTCCTTGAAATCCGCGGTTGCGGCCACTTGTTTTTCAAGAGTCTTTTTAAGGGCAAAGAGCCTGTCCCTATGGGCTGCGGCGGCCTCAAAATCTTTACGGACAGCAGCAGAGTCCATCCGCTCCCTCACAGTCTTGACAAGCTCCGGCATCCTTCCTTTCAGAAACATGATAACCTCATCCACTACAGATGCGTATTCTGCTTGATCTATGGGCCGGCTGCACGGTGCAAGGCAGATTCCCATCTGGTAGTTCAGGCAGGGTCGCTCACGGCGTTTGATGGTACTGCTCTTGCATTTGCGGATCTTGAAGGTGCGATGGATCACTTTGAGCGTCTCCCTGACAGCATGGGCAGAGGCAAATGGGCCGAAATAGAGTGCTCCGTCTTTTTCAATCTTTCTTGCAATAGTAAGGTTTGGATAAGGGCTGCCGATGTTAAGCCGGAGGCATGGATAGCGCTTGTCGTCCTTCAGGACAACGTTGTAGCGGGGACTGTGTCTTTTGATCAGGTTCGATTCAAGGATCAGCGCCTCCTTTTCGGTATTGGTGAGGATGGTATCGAAGCCTGCGATCTTTTCAATCAGGACGCTGGTCTTCAAATCCTTTTTCCATGCCTTGGTGAAATAGGAAGTGATGCGTTTTTTTAGGTCCAATGCCTTGCCTATGTAAATGATTCGCCCCTTGGCATCCTTCATAAGATAGACACCAGGGGAAGACGGCAGGCTTGAAAGCTTTTCTTTGAGATTGTTCATGCGTTTTCTGCTTACTATTTTGCTCTTGCCCGAACAACTCGATCAAGACCACTGTAGTCCTTGAGAACGCGAAAATCCGTATAGGCCCCGGAGGCCGCGATCAACTTCTCCACTGAAGCACGTTGATCGTGGCCGATCTCAAAAACGAGCCACCCGCCCGGAATTATATAGTCTCCGGCCTTTTTAATGATCAGACGGATTGCATCAAGTCCTTCTGGACCTCCGTCAAGGGCCTCACGAGGCTCGTATTGCAAGATTTCAGGGGCAAGTCTATCAAAATCGGAATGTGAAATATAGGGGGGATTCGAAACGATCAGATGAAAACGGCGCTCTCGATCATGCACCGCCTCAAACCAGTGGCCCTGCAAGAAGGTGATAGAATGCTCGATCCCATATTTTCGGGCATTATCCCTGGCAACTGCCAAAGCATTCTCAGAGCGATCGACTGCATAAAAAATATGGCCTGCCCGTTCTGACGCCAGTGCCAAGATAACGGCGCCCGAACCGGTTCCAAGGTCCAATATCCTCATGGGCTCCGCTGATGGCCCCACAGGTATGATTGCAAGAGCGGCCTCTACCAAGGTTTCGGTCTCGGGACGCGGGATAAGCACATCGGGTGTGACCTTTAGATTCAGAGACCGGAACCCCTTCTTGCCAACGATATAGGCGACCGGCTCCCTCTGAAGGCGCCTTCGGATAAGCCCTTTGAAACCCTCCAGCTCCTTTGGCTCCAAAGGGCGATCGTAGTCAAGGTATAGATTTATGCGCTGTGTACTTAAGGTATGAGCGAGAAGGATCTCGGCATCAGCCCGCGGTTCCTCAATGTGGTAGGATCTAAAGTAGGCCGTGGTCCAGTTGAGGATCTTCAGGATCGTCCACGCTTCAAGCGGCATCCTTCGACTCTGCGTCTGCATTCTGAATCGCAAGGGCCTGATGGTGGGTTATGAGGGCATTAATGATGTCTGCCAGGTCCCCTTCGATGATACTCTCCAGTTTGTACAAAGTCAGCCCGATTCGGTGGTCGGTCACCCGCCCTTGAGGAAAGTTATAGGTTCTAATTCGCCCGCTACGATCACCGGTTCCGACCTGGCTCCTGCGGTCTGCGGATATTTTTTCGTCCCGCTCGGAAACAATCTGATCATAGAGACGTGCCCGCAGCACCTTCATGGCCTTCACCTTGTTCTTATGTTGCGACTTTTCATCCTGGCAGCTCACTACCAGGCCTGTAGGAAGATGAGTAATTCGCACTGCCGAGTCAGTGGTGTTGACGCTCTGTCCACCAGGACCCGTGGAACGAAAAACATCCACCCTTATCTCATTAGGATCGATCTTGACATCCACATCTTCAGGCTCGACAAGGACGGCTACGGTTACGGCCGATGTGTGAATCCTGCCCTGTGATTCCGTCACCGGCACCCGTTGAACCCTGTGGGTGCCGCTTTCGTACTTGAAGCGACTGTAAGCCCCCTTGCCTTTGATCAAGGCGACAATCTCTTTTAGCCCCCCCACACCTGTAACATGCTTGCTCAAGACCTCTACCATCCAGCCAAGACTCTCAGCATACCTGCTGTACATCTTAAAAAGGTCTGCCGCAAAGAGCCCGGCTTCTTCACCGCCTGTGCCGGCACGGATCTCCAATACGATATTCTTATCATCGTTCTGATCCTTTGGCATGAGGAGCAACTTCAACTCCTGCTCCAGTCTTTCGAGGCGCCCACTCAAAACCTCAATATCTTCCCTTGCCAGTTCCTTGATCTCCTCATCACGTTCATTGAGAAGATCCTTGGACTCTTGGAGATCACGGGCCGCCTGTTTGTACTGGCGAAAAACAGAAACGATTTTGCTCAACTCCGCATGTTCCTTGCTATACTGCCGGTAGAGATATTGATCTCTTATGACTTCTGGATCAGTAAGGATCTTTTCGAGATTGACAAAGCGTTCCTCTACAACTGTTAGCTTATCAAACATCTGTGTTATTTGCCTTACCTTCTGCAAGTAGTTCCTTTAAGTCAATTGCGTATTGGATTTCTTTATTCCAATCCGCAATCCAAAATACTATTAGGCCCCTTCCGCCTGAGCGTTGATATGCAAGGCCCTTCTTAAGGCCGCAAGGGCCACTTCAAGTTGCTCGTCGGTGGGTTCACGGGTCGTGAACTTCTGCATCCACATGCCCGGCAGAACCGCCAAACGGATCAGGGCATGGTCCATCTTGCTGCTGCTGAACTTAATCATTTCGTAAGCCAAACCAGCGATTGGAAACATAAACAATATCTTCATCCCGATAGCAATTGTATGGTTAACTACGCCGGGAAATGCATCAAACTTTGGCACAAATGGAAATGCCGCTGAAAAGAAAAGGATGCTGAAAACGATCACCACCAGGATAAAGGCTGTACCGCACCTGGGATGAAGAGTTGAAAATTTTCTGGCGTTCTCAACAGTCAGGCTCTGGCCCGACTCATAGGCATAAACCGACTTGTGCTCTGCCCCGTGGTATTCAAAGATGCGCCTGATCTCTTTGAAAAGCGAAATGAGCCTGACATATGTTAGAAAGATAATAATTTTGATGGCCCCGTCCACTACATGAAAAACGGAGTGCTCAACCCCCAGCCTTGCCCCGAACAAATGCAAAACAGCGCCACTGAGCACATGAGGCAACACCACAAACAGAGCGATACCCGCCGCCAGTGCCGCAATGACGGTAGCCAGCAAGGCCCGGCTTCCGAGTGCTTCCTCCTCTTCTTCCAGTGCCTGGTTGGCTGAAAAAGTGAGTGCCTGCATGCCGTTGATCATAGCTTCCACAATGATAAGGCCACCTCGTACAAAGGGCCATCTAAGAAACCGCCATCGATCAGACAACGAACGCCATTGGTCCTCTTTGATCAGGATCTCACCATTTGGGCGTCGCACGGCTATGGCGACGGACTTTGGAGCCCTCATCATGACCCCCTCAATCACGGCTTGCCCGCCGACATGGACATACCTCTGTCTTGAGTTGAACATCATAAGAGTCGAGCTTGGTTTGCTCCGCTCACACTTGGAATATTGATAAGAATTTAGCCTTTCAAAAAGATTGCAGCTTTAACGGCGATTGAATTTTGATGGAATCGTAAAAAGTTGTAATCTCATAAATCGGCCGCAATAATTTCAGTTGGTTATGACTCCAGGAACAGCCAAAATCGGACTTTTTGCCAGACCATCAAGATTACTCCTGAGCTTTTGCTCCGCCTTTGTTCCGGGCCTCAAATTTGGCATATTTCCTGCGGAACCGCTCAATACGACCGGCCGTATCTACGAGTTTCTGTTTCCCGGTAAAAAAAGGATGACACTTGGAGCAAATTTCAACCCTGATGTCCTTCTTGGTGGAACCTATCTCAACCACGTTGCCGCATGCACAATGAATCTTCGTCTGAAAAAAATCAGGATGTATGCCGTTCTTCACCTTGCAGCCTCCTAGTCGCTATTTGTTATATGTTATTCGTTATTCGTTAGTTGTTAGTTGGTTTCCATCCAGAAATGGCCCTTTTCTCCGCCTCAGGCGGATCAATCTGCGGGATTGCTTGTGCGACGTACCAATGTACGCCTCCGCGCAAGCCCTTGATTTGACTCGGGGCGCATCCCTGCCCCTCGCCCTTGCGGGCAGCCTGACGGCTGTCCAATTCCGCAGTCCTGCGGAATTGCCCTTGACCTTGCGAAAAATTGCTCATTTCTGAATTGGAAACTTACGCTGGTGCCAATTGTCTAAAGATTCATTTATGGATGGGCACTAGTTGTGAATGGTTATTCGAAAATCGTCATTCGTAAAGCGATATGAATGGTCGCCATGTAGCCATAACTTTAGTTCACTTTAGACACTTTAGTTCACTTTAGGCACTCTCCATGGACACTAACTATTCATCGACTCCAGAAACTCTTTGTTATCTTTGGTCCCCTTCATCTTATCAAGTAAAAACTCCATGCTGTCTACCGGATTCAGCGACGACAACAGCTTTCGCAATATCCAGACCCGATTCAGGACCCCCGGCTCCAGCAGCAGTTCTTCCTTCCGGGTGCCGGAACGATTGATGTCGATAGCAGGAAAGGTCCGTTTGTCCGACAGCTTTCGGTCCAACTGCAACTCCAGGTTGCCCGTGCCCTTAAATTCTTCAAATATGACTTCATCCATTCTGCTTCCGGTGTCAATAAGGGCTGTGGCAATGATGGTGAGGCTCCCCCCCTCCTCAATATTACGGGCAGCGCCAAAAAAGCGTTTCGGACGATGCAGCGCATTGGAATCAACACCGCCTGACAGTATCTTGCCGCTTGGCGGCACCACCGTATTGTAGGCGCGTGCAAGGCGGGTAATACTGTCCAAGAGGATGATCACATCCCGTTTGCTTTCCACAAGTCGCTTGGCCTTCTCCAGCACCATTTCCGCCACCTGGACATGCCTCTGTGGCGGCTCGTCAAAGGTAGAGCTGATAACCTCTGCCTTGACCGAACGCGCCATGTCGGTGACCTCTTCCGGCCGCTCGTCAATGAGCAAAACGATCAAGACAATATCTTTGTGGTTTGCGTTAATGCTGTTTGCGATGTTTTGCAACAACATGGTCTTGCCGGTCCTCGGGGCCGAGACGATCAGACCACGCTGGCCGAACCCTATGGGCGTCAACAGGTCCATAATCCGGACGGAATAGCTATCAGGGTTTCTTTCGAGGACAATCCTTCGCTCAGGATACAAAGGGGTCAGATTGTCAAAGAGAATCTTGTCCCGTGATTTCTCCGGATCCTCAAAGTTGACCGCTTCTACCTTAAGAAGGGCAAAATACCGCTCATTGTCCTTGGGCGGCCGAATCTGCCCCGAAACCGTGTCACCGGTGCGAAGGCTAAAGCGTCGTATCTGGGAGGGCGAGACGTAAATGTCATCAGGACCCGGCAGATAGCTATAGTCGGGCGCCCGTAGAAAGCCGAACCCGTCCGGCAGTATTTCAAGGACCCCTTCCCCATAAATCAAACCGTTCTTCTCCGTTTGTGCCTGCAAAAGCGCAAAGATCAACTCCTGCTTTCGCATGCCTGAGGCGCTTTCAATATCGAATTTCTTGGCCAATGTAGTCAGTTCGCCAACTTTTTTAGCCTTTAGTTCCACTAAGTTCATACACTCATCTTCCTTTGGATTGTTAGTAAGAATATTAAAACACAAGCAGACCTTCGGCCCTAACGAACAAGCGGGTCAAGAATAGTCACGCACATGTAACCTTGTGACACACCGTGAAAAAGGATTGGTTCCTCTTATTGAAAAATAACGAGGCTAAGTGGCAGTGTTTGTTAGTTTGTGATCTATCTGCAGAAGCTCTTGGGTATTTCCTTTGTGCTCTCCTGGGTAGGATTTTACATGAGTTTTATAACATGCTTGTCAATGTGTCAAGCTTTTTCAAGAATCTTCGGTTATTTTATTGTAGATTTCCTCAGCGGCACGCTCCACATTCTGGATTGATCCCATGTTTTCGACTATATAGTCGGCATGTGCCCGTTTTGCTTCCGAAGGCATCTGCATATCCAAAAGGGCTTCGGCATCATGGCCTGATGAGCCCTCCCTGGCCATAATCCGCCTCTTTTGAAGATCATAACCAGCCTCAACCAGAACGACTACATCAAATTGGCCCTCGATGCCGAGTTCTATGAGCAGGGGCACCTCAACCACCACGACCGCGTCCTTATGGCGCGACTCAATGGCAGTCACCTCTTTTTCAAAGAGTCTGAAGATCTCAGGATGGATCAATTCCTCCAAGGTTTTTCTCTCATCAGGGTCCATTGTAATGATCCCTCGCAGTTTCCTTCGATCAAGGCTCCCGTCAGGGACCAGGACACCCTGCCCAAAATGATCCACTATGGCCTCAAGAACCGGTGATTCGGGCCGGACGGCCTCACGGGCCAATGCATCCATGCTTATCACATGAGCGCCCAATCGTCCAAAACACTCGCACACCGTGGTTTTCCCGCTGGCCGCACCGCCGGTTACCGCTATCTTGAGCATTTGTTCCGCAACATAGGTATCTGATCCCCGACGCCGGATGATCTGGATCTTCTCTGCCCTCAAGTCAAATCGCTCCATGGATTCGGCATCCGGCATCAAGAATAAGGCATTGGAGGCCACCCTCCCAAAATCTTGAACTATTTTTCCCTGTTTTCAGGCCTCAACGCACGCACGGCCGCACCTGCTCGCCACATCTCCGAGTCTTTCATCTCGTCCAATTCTTTTCTCAGCTTTTCACTGTAATCCGGCGCACTGTTGGCCTCAAGCACTATCTTGGCCTCTTCTCCGGAGACCACGCTCTCGTACAGTTCCTCAAAAACCGGAGTCACCGCATCACGGAATCTATGCCTCCAATCCAGCGCCCCCCTCTGGGCCGTTGTGCTGCAGTTAGCATACATCCAATCCATCCCTTGTTCAGCCACCAGTCGAATAAGACTCTGGGTCAGCTCTTCTACCGTTTCATTGAATGCCTCGCTGGGGCTGTGTCCATGTTCGCGCAACACATTGTACTGTGCCTCAAAGACTCCCTCCAGACATCCCATAAGCACCCCCCGTTCCCCGGTAAGATCACTGTGCACCTCCTTCTCAAAGGTGGTGGGGAAGAGGTATCCGGAACCGATGGCTATGCCAAGGGCAAGAGTTCTGTCTTTTGCCCGGCCCGTGAAATCCTGAAAAACCGCATAGCTCGCGTTGATGCCGCTTCCGTCCAGGAAATTCAACCGTACGTTTCTTCCGGAACCCTTCGGGGCAACCAGAATGACATCGACATTGTCCGGCGGTACGACCCCGGTTTGGTCTCCATACACAATAGAAAACCCGTGGGAAAAATAGAGGGCGTCGCCCTCCTTCAAGCACGGCTTGATCCTGGGCCAGGCCGCCATCTGGCCTGCATCAGATATCAGATACTGGACGACGGTGGCCCTATCGGCCGCCTCTTCCAGTGAGAAGAGGGTCTCGCCCGGCACAAAGCCGTCTTGAATAGCCTTTTCCCAGGACTTGCCTCCCTCGCGCTGGCCTATGATGACCGAAATCTCATTGTCTATCAGATTCAAGGCCTGGGCAGGACCCTGCACGCCGTAGCCCAGCACCGCTACGGTCTCATTGGACAGTATCTCTCTGGCCTTGTCCAGAGGAAATTCTTCTGATGTCACCACATCTTCCTGTACTCCACCAAAATCGATTCTTGCCATAAGTATCCTCCTAGATTATTTATCGATGGTTTTGCTTGCAGATGCCTGATGCCTGATATATTTGAACTAGGTGGCCTGCATCTGGCATCTGGTATCAGATATAAGAAAGAAAGTATCATTTTAGCCTTATGAAACAAACGGGCTCAAAGGAGCTCCAATGACGATCAGATTTTGAACCGGGTAACTGTCTGAGGGGCTTAGTGAGCATTGAGAAAGAACGGGGAGCTAGCGGGTCGCACTTAAATTCTCAATAAGGAACGAACCTCCCCGGTATCATTTAACAAGTGAATCCCGTTCTTTCTTTAGGCTCACTTGGC
>JABXJW010000500.1 GCA_013375395.1 Desulfobacterales bacterium | reverse complement strand
GAATGGTGAAAAACTGGAGGTTCCTGTGACGCATATGGTTCCCGCGGCTATAATGGGTTCAGGGCTAGGAGCAAACCAGACGCACTCAGGAGATTATGACATACAACTGTTTGATGAAAAAGTAATAGAACAGTACGGGCTTGAAGATTTGAGGCTTGGCGATTTAGTGGCCATAATCGACGCGGATCACTCTTTCGGAAGAATTTACCGGCAAGGGGCCATTTCCGTCGGCATAGTAGTACATACAAATGGCGTCACGGCAGGCCACGGGCCGGGAATCACTAGTTTGATGACCTCGCCATCAGGTAAAATAATACCTAAAATTGATGCGAAAGCCAACATTGCTTGTCTCTTAAAGTTACGATCAGATATATAAATCAGTAAATTTACTATTTGCTTGTAAAGAGCCAAAGAGGTCAATAATAATTGCCGTTTAAACGAAAGAGTCGAGGGAGATCGAAAGGAAGTAAAGGAAGCAGCGGCCTCGTACAATGCGTCAGTTGCGGACAAATGGTGCCGCGTGACAAGGCAAAAAAATCTACGCGTCGAGTGTCCTTTGTTGAACCTCAATTAGCTAAGGAGCTTCGACAGAAAGGTACATACTTATCCTCTTGGGTAGACACAAAATACTATTGCATTTCATGCGCTGTACATCGGGGAATTGTAAAGGTTAGAGCCGAAAGCGAAAGGCGCTCGCGTTACAGAAGAAGACGCTAGTTTTCCAGATTATCGCTTTTTTTCTTTAACGAATTGTAAACGTGCAGTCCTCTTTGCAGAACTGTCAAGTTGGACAGCACCGCAAGCAGTATTATTCCGATGTTTAGGGCTGGAAGCCAGAAAAATGCGGCAATGCTGGCAACTGATAAAATTATCATACGCTCAGCTCTTTCGGCTAAGCCTACAGACTCCATCTTTATCCCCGCCGCCTCAGCCCTTGCTCGGCTATAACTTACCAGCAGAGAACCCGCCAAAGCGGTTAATCCCCATAAAGGATCGCATAGTCCGCCGATTATCACGCCTGCGTATACAGCGGCATCAGCGTACCTATCCAGAAGGGAGTCCAGAAATCCGCCAAACACGCTTTGCTGTTGATAAATTCTGGCTAGTACGCCGTCTAGCGTATCGCAGAATCCCGATGCCAAAAGCAGAATCGTTGCCAAAAGAAGCCACAGAGGCTGATTTTGTGCTATCGCATACGCCGCAGCTGAAAAGAAAACCAGCGCCAAACCCATGGCGCTCACCATGTTTGGGGTTAATCCTATCTTGTGCGCGGCTTTCGCTTCTGAAGCCAGCATGTCTTGAACTTTTTTCTTTAGCTTCGTCAGCAATGTTGGTTAGCTCTCGCT
>JABXJW010000499.1 GCA_013375395.1 Desulfobacterales bacterium | reverse complement strand
GTCTCGTCGACGGAGAGGGCGTCGACGGGGCAGGCCTCGATGCAGGGGTAGTCGTGGCACTGGGTGCAGAGGTGTGGGTACTCCGCTCCGGGGACGAGCATGAACACCCTGACGCGGGAGGCCTCGGGCCATATCTTGTTCTCGTGGTGTAGGCTGCATGCGATCTCGCACATTCGGCATCCGCTGCACTTCGGTATGTCTCTCACAATCCAGATTTGCTCTTTAGCAGACATATCTTTACCCTACCTTATAGTTTGATTATATAAGATATGTCTTTCCGTGGGGACGACCTCGGGATGAGGCTCCCGAGGCTGGAACCGTTCCAACGGCATGTGTGATACAATCGATGGAGGGGGCTCAGGCTCTACACGGAATCCACTTCACAGAAATGGCCGTGTACATGAGACGAGGACGGCGTGATCGCCCAAAGAATGCAAGCTGTAACATAAACAGCAAAGGCTGACGTCCGAAAACAAGTTCTCAGTCTTCCTAGTGAGGAGAAACGAGATATTCCGCAGTTAAAAGGGCGCCGGGAACAGGTTCACATATACTTTTATATTCCACTTTTTTGCAGTGCCCGCCTCGGGAGCAAGCCACTTGTGGGAGATAAGCGCGCGCAAAATCAAGGTGCATTTGCCATGGTGAAACTTGTGAGCGTCTTTGATTGGGGTCCAACCCCCGGTATTTAGAGAGAACGCCCTATTCCTTCACGACGTCACCTGAAACAAAATTGCTGCTGCCAATTGTTAAAGCAGACACGATTGCAAAACCTTTTATTCAAGGAATTTAGGAGAACTTGAAATTAGAAGGGTGCCAATCTTGTGCCCCCCAAACTTGACTAGGCACCTATAGGTGAAAGGATCATGAACGGCGATCTTATCTTCCGCATACTATTCCTCGTTCTCTTCCTCATGGGGACCGCCATTCGAGGTTACTACGCCCGCAAGGGTCGAGCCACACGCAAGAAATTCTCCCCACGGGAGAAACTGCAGGAAGCAGTACAATTTGAAGGGAAGGCCCTCGTCATTCTATATTTGGTCCAAGCCGTCTATTTGATTATCGCCATAGCCCTGTACCTATTCTTTCCGCCCTGGATGTTCTGGACCCAGTTTCCCATACCCGACTGGTTTCGGTGGCTTGGTGTCTGCGTGGGAATCCTATCTCTGCCCTTTCTCACCTGGGTTCAGCATATCCTCGGCAAACACTGGTCCCCTTCTTTAGAACTCCTTGAAGAGCATACGCTGGTGACCGGTGGCCCCTATCGTTGGATTAGGCACCCTATGTACACTGTTCACTTAGTCTATTTCTTTACCTGGGTGTTGGTTTCTGCCAACCTACTTCTTCTC
>JABXJW010000498.1 GCA_013375395.1 Desulfobacterales bacterium | reverse complement strand
TATTGCGATACCCGGTATGCCTATGAAGAGGGAGAGGAGATGGACATTGGCGCCATTGTCGGTCGGGTGTCAAGTTATCGATGTCCGCTCGTTGAGGTAACCGGCGGTGAGCCATTAATCCAGAAAGACACCCCTGCCCTTGCCCGCCGCTTGTTGGATGAGGGCTATAGAGTTCTGGTGGAAACAAACGGAAGCAAGGACATCAGCCGGGTGGATGATCGATGCGTCAAAATCGTCGATATCAAATGCCCCGCCAGTGGCGAGTCGGGTCAAAACGACCTGGGGAATCTGGACAGGTTGACAGAAGAAGATGAGATCAAATTTGTTATCGGCGACCGGGACGACTATGAGTACGCAAAGAAGATGCTTGGCAAGGTGGATCACAACCGATTGGGCAACCATCCGGTTCACTTTGCGCCCGTCTTTGGCAAGATTGCGCCGGAAGTGCTGGCCAAATGGATATTGCAGGATGGGCTCGATGTTAGGCTGCAAATTCAACTCCAGAAAATCATATGGAGCCCAGAAAAAAGAGGGGTATAGAAGCAAGAGCTTATGACAAGCAACAAGAAAGCCGTAGTCCTTTCCAGCGGAGGGATTGATTCCACCACGGCCATGGCCATTGCCGGATATGAAGGCTACGAAATCTACAGCATGACCTTCAGCTACGGCCAGCGCCATTCATTGGAGTTGGAGGCGGCCCGAAGGGCGGCAAAGGCGCTTGGCGCCGAACAACACATGGTTGTGGACATCGACCTGCGACAGATAGGCGGCTCCGCGCTTACCGGTGATATGGAGGTGCCCAAGACTAGAGACGAGCAGCAGATGAAAAAAGAAATCCCCGCGACCTATGTGCCGGCGCGCAACACCATCTTTCTCTCGTATGCCCTGGCGTGGGCGGAGGTGCTGGGGGCACCAGATATCTTTATCGGGGTGAATGCCATCGATTACAGCGGATACCCGGACTGCCGGCCCGAATACATCGAGGCATTTGAGCGCATGGCAAAACTGGCTACAAAGGCTGGGGTTGAAGGAAAAATAAAAATAAAGATAAACGCACCACTAATGCACATGAGCAAGGCGGAAATCATTCAAAAAGGGATCGAGCTCGGCGTTGATTACAGCATGACCCACAGTTGCTACGATCCTTCCCCCGAGGGTGGAGCTTGCGGGCAGTGTGACAGTTGCCTGTTGAGAAAGAAGGGGTTTGCAGAGGCCGGTGTGCCCGATCCAACGGAGTACGTTGGAGGGCGAAGCCCCTAATCCTAACCTGGACAAGCCGGAACCAAACAAGAATTGGTTTAAGCCTTGGAAAATAAAATTAAATCTAACTCGAACAAGTGCCTAAA
>JABXJW010000497.1 GCA_013375395.1 Desulfobacterales bacterium | reverse complement strand
TATTTTTATCATTCCTGCAGCGGCGCCAGCAGCAGAGATATAAGCATGCAATTTCACATGCAACGGGTCTATTATTCCCTCGCCCATCATGTCCTTCACTTTCTTGTCCCTTCCTGATATACCTGCATTTTTATTGCCTGCATAATGCTCTGCTCTCAACTTTGCAAGCGTATCAATTCTGTCCATTCCGCTATTCTTCGCTAATGCCTTTGGTATAGCTTCCAAAGCGTCGGCAAACACATCTACTGCCAGTTGCTCCTTGCTTGGTATAGTTCTTGCGAATTTTCTTAACTCAGCGGCGCATTCTGTCTCCACAGCACCTCCTCCTGGCACCACTCTATTGTCATCAAATAAGCGAGCAACAGCGTGCAAAGCACTCTTTATCTCGCCCACTATACCCTCTAAAACCCTGATATGAGCACCTCGTATAAGTATCGTAGAGGACTTCTTATACGGGCAGTCCTCAAAAAATACGTATTTATCGCCGCCTATTTCTCGTTGCACTGCTCTTCCTGCAAAGCCTAATTTATCTTCGCTTAGGGCACTCACGTCTTTCACTATCTTCCCACCTGTGGATTTCTCCAACCGCTTCAAGTCCGTTAACTTCACCCTTTTTATCAGCATTATCCCCGCTCTTCGGAACTTACCCAGCGCATCGTCATCCACACCCCACCGACAGCAAACCACGTTTGCACCTGATTTTATTACAGGGTCTGTGATTCCATCGAAAATCCTTGCTCTGGTCTCCCGGAACTCCCTGAAATGAGCTGGTTTTGAAAAGGTGACGTGGAAATCAAGTGCACCAAGCGTTTCACCAGCTTTGCTTCGTTCTCTTGCCGCTGTTCCAGTTGGTAGCTCCTTCCTGCCTTTTACTTTTGGCTCCTTATGTTCGATAGGGAAATCAAGTAAAGCTATCTCTGCGTTCTCCATTGCTGTTGGAAGCTCATCCAAAACATTCCTGTCCACAACAACGCCTTCGGAAAATCTCGTCTCCTCTACTCTTCCTCCAGCTTTTGCCTCTATTACTACATCATCTACATCTATCGGCAGCTCTCCGCTTTCGCTTATCCTTTTTATGCTTTTCACGATTGCATCTACTAATCTATCCTCTTCACAATAATCGCTTCTCTTTAAAGCTGTCTTCGCCACTTTCTTCAAATATTCATCGCTTTCTCTTATGTCTACCGGTGAGGCTATTTCACTTAAGACCTCTTTCGCCCTCTCCAGCGCCTTCTCATAACCTCTCACAATTACATTTTGATGTATTCCCATGTTTCTCAGTTCAAATCCCCGCCACACCAGCTCACCAGTCAGAATCATAACCGTAGCTATGCCATCTCCTACCCTTTCACCT
>JABXJW010000123.1 GCA_013375395.1 Desulfobacterales bacterium | reverse complement strand
GAAGGTGTTGCAGTCGCTTGAGAGGCCGCCCTCGATGAAACCGCCGCCCTCAGGCATGTACATTATGATCTTCGAGCCCGCTGTTACGTACTGGCCGCCGACCGCAGTGCCCGATGGTATCGACATTGCGGGGTCGTGATATCCGTCCTCGCCTGGATTAGCGGGATCATAAGAGACAAGGTTGTGCCTGTGCTCGGCCATGCCTGGGTACGTAGCGTCTGTGTAAGAGTTGCCCATGTACACAGACCAGTTCCCGTCGGCGTCGAATGTGGCAGTCCCCCATCCTGAGACGACATTGGTGCTCTCAAATATTTTGCCCAATGTGGGTTCGAGCATATCACCTTGGTCATCATATATGCCGCAGGACATATTGTAATGCACAAACCAGTACTCGCCGACAATCGAGCACGGGGCTTCCGCTCCCTCGACATAATGCAGGACGTTTATGGTGGGCGCCGAGAGCTTGGCTGAAGCGTCGATACAGTTGAGGTTGCCCGCTGTATTGAACCTGAGTTCCACGCGGGTGGTCTGGTTTATGCCTACTTTGATGGCGTTCAGCATGAGAAACGGGTAGGCTGCCGTGCCGTTGGCCGTCCAGCCCGAGCCCCCACCGTCCGAGCCGGTGGCAAAGTATAGATCCACCTTGTAGTCGTCCGCCTTTGTGTCGTCTATCTTCATGGTCACGTCCACAAGGGGGTCGCCGACACATCCGGATGGTTGGGGGCCGCTGTAGAGAATCTGGTTCTTCACGGTGAACTTCATCCTGTTGTAAGTGCCCTGGGAGACCGTGCCCGAGCCGAATACGCCGGGATTGCCTACTATGTCCACCACCTTGCCTGCTGCATCGGCAAATACCGTTTGAGCCGAGGCCGAGGCATCCACAAAGAAATCCGTCTGATAAAGCCTGACCTTGATGCTTGTGGGGCTCTCTGCCACAAGGCGGTCAACAGCGACAAAAGTCCCCCCTGCGGCAATTGCGGCGATTAACAAAACAATCCATATGTTTCCGGCATTTTTAATCTTTTTCATACCCTCCTCCTCCTCCTGGTATCAGTTTTGGTCTGAGGTGCCTACAATCTCGACAGTGCCGCTCCCGCCGCCTTCGTCGGCTCCGCAGCCGGCAAGCAGAAAGACCAGCAAGCACACCGCAAGTAACATACTGATAATCCCTCTGATAATCTTTTTCATACTACCTCCTTTCTTTCTCCTCTTTTGTTATTCAGGAGAAAATGTGCCTCCCTTTGTCGTAGGGCAGGCCCGGAACCTAACCTTTGTAAAAAGTTGCAATTTTCGTGCCAAATTTACGACCCCCATGTTCTTCCTGCGGTTTATGAAATTTTCGCCCGCCTCATTATTTTCTTGACATTATAATTACATTATATTTATTATATAAAAATGGAGCTTATCAGCTTCTCCTGGGATGATCGAAAAAGCAGGACAAACCAAAAGAAACATGGTGTCCCTTTTAGAGAAGCGGAGACGGTGTTTTTTGATGAGAAGGCTATTGAATACTTCGATCCGGATCACTCGGGAAAGGAGGATCGATATTTGATGTTGGGCCTGAGTTACCGGCTGAGAGTGCTGGTCATCAGCTACTGCTTACGCAAGGGCGGTTCTCAGATCAGGCTCATATCTGCAAGGAAAGCAACCAAAAAGGAGAAAAAGGCATACTTTGGAGGAGAAGGATGAGAAAAGAATACGACTTCTCAAAAATGAAAGGGCGTAAGAATCCTTATGCGAAAGCCCTCAAGAAACAAGTTACCATCCGAATGGGGGTTGACATTATTGACTATTTCAAACAGATGTCAGCAGAAACGGGGATTCCTTACCAAAACCTTATCAATCTGTACTTGAGGGAATGTGTTCAGTCAGGGCGCAAAATATCCATCAAGTGGGCATCTTAATAGAATTGCATAACCGGCGGCTGATCGTGGGTAGAATCTCAGATTATTTGACACGGAAATGGGCATTTTTTGTCAGAATGAAGCTCCCCGCCGCAAGCGGGCGGGGTATCATAAGGAAACACCCTTTTCATACCCCCTCACCCTAACCCTCTCCCGCCAGGGGAGAGGGAACTGAGCGGCAACCCCGCCGCAAGCAGCGGGGTATTGAAAAACACCAATAAATTGAATAGTTCATGAAACTTCCACATTAAGGGCCGGGAGCCGTCGAAGGCATGTTTCTCAGGTAAGGTCAAGAATAGCGTCCGAATCGTTGGGGGGGGTTATGGAATTCCATTAGCAATGTCATTGACTTAAGAGGCCAATCTCCCCCTTTGGCAAAGTGGGGTGGGGGGATTTGGATGGTATTGCCAGGACCACGAATCCGGCGAAATAAGACCTGTGGATTGGGTTGGGGTTCATCCGGAGAAAAGAAAAAAACAGACAAAAAAAGAGGGGGCCGTCGGCCCCCTCTTTTTAGCTTTTTACGGGTCTCTTACTGAACCTTCACGCCCAGGCCGAGGTTATACCTGGGATTTACGTCCCCGCAGTCGCCTTCGGTCGGGCATGTACCAGGCGAGTTGTGAACAAGGCCGTCTGTGTCAACCGGGTTCCATATCGAGATGACGTTTTTTGTCCGGTCCAGCGCGATTTTTGCACACACCTGTTCGCTTCCTCCCTCAGTGGAGGTTACTATGAACACGGGCAGCGTGAGGCCGCCGCATGATGGGTTAGTGATGTCTCCACCTTGCCTGCGGCATCGGCAAATACCGACTGAGCCGAGGCCGAGGCGTCCGCCAAGAGATCCGTCTGATAGAGCGTAACCTTGATGCTTGTGGGGTCCTCTGCCACAAGGCGGTCAACAGCGACAAAAGTCCCACCCCGCGGCAAGTGCCGCGATTGACAAAACAGTCCATATGTTCCAGGCCTTTTTGATCTTTTTCAGGCCCTACTTCTGGTATCACTCTTGGTCTGCGCTGCCTGCAATCTCGACGCTCTCGCTCACGTCCACGTCCACACTCACGTCCCCACTCACGTCCTCACTCACGCCCTCACTCACGTCCTCACTCACGTCCTCACTCACGCCCTCAGTCCCGCCGTCGTTTCCGCAGCCGACAAGCGGAAAGACCAGCAAGCACACCGCGAGTAACATAGTGATAATCCCTCTGATAATCTTTTTCATACTACCTCCTTTCTTTTTCCTCTTTTGTTATTCAGGAGAATAATGTGCCTCCCTTTGTCATATGGCAGGCCCGGAACATCAATTTTAGAACATCAATTTTAGTAGCAAGTAGCAATTTTCATGCCAAATAAGAAAAAAAGGGTTCTCATACGAATTTGCGGGTAACTATACGTCTCGGAATGTCTACAACCCATTGAATGTATAACCTTTTTTGAGGCGCAGCATCCTCGGAGGAACGGAAACCATCCGTTATGCGTGGGCACTGCTTCCAAACCATCTGTTGCTATTGGTTCCCAAAACCACGGTGCTCGCCGCAGTCGGGGCACGTCCAGTTAATGGCGTTGCAGGTCATGCCCCACAAATTTTCCTGCATGCAATCGGAGCATATCTGAAAACCGCAGCGACAGGTCCAGCAGAAAGGAAGTTTTTGGCCGCATAGATGGCACCAATACTCCTTTTGCTTTTTCCTTTTGCGTCTTGGCCTGCTGTTTATTGGTTGTGCTTCCATTTATTAAAAATTTTACAATACTGCGAAGGTTTTGTCCATGTCGGTTTTCGGGCAGCAGGAATGTCTTGCGGCAGTTGTCACGGCGACTGATTCATGATATCAGTATTAAAATGGATTCCAAGGGGAAGACCTTATATCTTGTTGACGGAAGCGGCTACATATACCGCGCCTACCATGCAGTGCGTCACCTTTCCACAAGCAAGGGGCTGCCCACCAACGCCACCTTCGGCTTCACCAACATGCTGTTGAAACTTTTGTCCGAGCGCAACCCGAAATACATTGCCATGGCATTCGATGCAAAGGGTCCAACCTTTCGCCACGAAATATACGATGCATACAAGGCCAACCGGCCAGCCATGCCGGAGGATCTGGCCGTGCAGATACCCTACATCAAGCAAGTAGTTGAAGCAATGAACATCCGCCCATTGGAACTCGCGGGCTACGAGGCGGATGATATTATCGGAACACTTGCCCGCACGGCAGAAGACGAGGGCTTTGGCGTCGTCATGGTCACCGGCGACAAGGACTTTAGACAGGTGGTCTCCCCAAAGGCCGGCATCTGGGACCCCATGAAAGACCGCACTATCGACTATGCCGGCCTGAAGGAAGACTTCGGCCTGGAGCCCTCCCGGTGGGTGGATGTCATGGCCCTTGCCGGTGATACATCGGACAATATCCCGGGGGTTCCGGGCATCGGGGAAAAGACCGCCGTCAAACTGATCAAGGAGTTTGGAAGCACGGAAGAACTTTTTAAAAACCTTGACAAGGTAACAAGCAAGAAACTCCGCGAAAACCTCGCCAATTTCCGCGGGCAGGCAGAGTTGAGCCGCCGCCTGGCGGCCATCGATACGCATGTGCCGCTGTCTGCAAGTCCGTCATCGTTCAAGGTTTCGGCCCCTGATACGGAAAAAATTGCCGCACTTTTCAAGGACCTGGAGTTTCGCAGGCTTCAACAACAGTTTCCGGCAAGGGCCAAGGTTCGCAAGAAGAACTACACGGCCATCGTTGACGACAAGGCCCTCGAGGCCCTCATAGATGATCTCGATAAGGCGAAGGTATTTGCCCTGGATCTTGAGACCACGTCCAAGGATCCCATGAAGGCCTCGATTGTAGGGCTCTCCTTTGCCTACAAGCCCGATGAGGCGGCCTATATCCCCTTGCGCCACAGCAATGAGGGGACCGTCAGGCAGCTTGAGGCGGCGCAGACCATTGCGCGGTTGAAAGGCATACTTGAAGACCCGATGGCGGCCAAGGTGGGCCAGAATATCAAGTACGACTGGATCGTGCTGAAGCGCTCCGGCATCGATCTGCAAGGTGTTGTCTTTGACACAATGGTGGCTTCCTACCTGTTGAACCCGACCCGGCGCGCCCACAATCTTGAGACCATTGCAGCCGAATACCTTGACCACAAAATGATATCCTACAAAGAGGTCACCGGCGGCGGCAAAGGAAACAAGGGATTTGACGAGGTCCCGTTGGAAGATGCCGTGCCTTATGCCTGCGAGGACGCCGATATTACCCTGATGGCCTGCGAGGCGCTGAAACCAAAACTCCGTGAGGGCGGCTTTGACAGCCTCTTTAAAGAGGTTGAGATGCCCCTCATTCCGGTCCTCGTGGACATGGAGATGTCAGGGATTTGCGTGGACAGGGGGCGTCTGGAGGACGCGTCAAAAGACTTTGAGCGCCGGCTGCAAAAAATAGAAGATGAAATATGCGCCATTGCCGGAGAGAGATTCAACATTCAATCCCACCAGCAGCTTGGCCGCATACTCTTTGAAAAGTTAGGGCTTCCGGTTCAAAAAAAGACGAAAAAGAAAACAGGCTATTCCACTGATGTCGAGGTCCTGACGGTGCTTTCAGTAGAACATGAACTGCCTGCGCTGGTCCTTGAATACCGGTCGCTGGCCAAGCTCAAGTCCACCTATGCCGACGCCCTCGTTGATCTCATCCATCCGGAAACACAGCGCATCCATACTTCGTACAATCAGACGGTGACCGCCACCGGTCGTTTGAGCAGCAGCGAGCCCAACCTTCAGAACATTCCCGTGCGGGGCGAGGAGGGGCGCAAGATCCGCGCGGCCTTTGTTCCGGAAAAAGGCTGGACCTTGGTCTCTGCGGACTATTCCCAGATAGAGCTTCGCCTCCTTGCCCACTATTCGCGTGATCCGATTCTTGTTGAGGCCTTCCGCAAAGACCAGGACATCCACACGCGCACGGCCGCCGAGGTCTTTCAACTCTTCCCGTCCATGATTACGCCGGAGATGCGCCGCCAGGCCAAGGTGATCAATTTCGGAATCATTTACGGGATGAGCCCTTTCGGGCTCTCCAAGGAACTCGGCATCAGCCAGAAGATGGCAAGAACCTACATTGAAAACTATTTTCACATGTACCGGGGCGTGAAGAGCTTCATAGATGAGACCATCCAAGAGGCCCGCAGGACCGGGAAGGTAACCACGCTGCTGGGCCGCCACCGCCTGCTGCCGGACATTTCAAGCACAAACCGCACCGCCCGTGAGTTTGCCGAGCGCACGGCGGTCAACACCCCCCTTCAGGGAACGGCCGCCGACCTCATCAAGGTTGCCATGATTCGGATTCACAAGGCCCTTGTCGAAAAAGCCTTGAAGACCAAGATGCTCCTTCAGGTCCATGACGAGCTGTTGTTTGAGGTCCCCCCGGAGGAGTTGGAGAGTGTGAAAAAGCTTGTCATCGAGATTATGGAGGGGGCTCACAGCATGGTCGTGCCGCTCAAGGTCGACATAAAGACAGGCCGGGACTGGGATTGGGCAGGCGCCTGAGACCCGGAAAAGCTGAAGGCTCAAGGCTGAAAGCTCAAAGAGAAAATTAGAATCTTAGCCCCTCAGCTTCTCTTGCTTTCAGCTTTGAGCCTTCAGCTTTCGTAAGCTCCCAAAGAGGCCCTTATGCACAAGGAAAAAAGGTGAAGGCCGGGACTCGGGAAATTACCCATAAGGATATAAGAAATCAGGTCAACCGGTTTCTGCCGGGCATAAGAGATGCGGCCCGAAATGGCGGGCCGCTTCCTTTGCTTGTGACCTGCAAGACAGATCCGGTCGATATCCTGCAGTGGTTAAAAAGTCATTCCGTTTATCCGCGCCTTTATTGGTATGATAGAGCAGAGAGGGTTGAAATCGGCGGGTACGGCTCCCTGATGACTTTCAGCGAAAACGATCCTGCTCGATTCTCGACGGCGCTCGGCAAATTGTCGGGCGTTCTTGACGAGCATCCCCAAGGCAGCCTCTTGAGATTTCTCGGTGGCAGGTGTTTTGGCATTCAGGAAAAACAGGGCGAAATATGGGAACATTTTCCGCACTTGTGGTTTGTGTTGCCCGAAGTAATGATTTTTCGAAACACCGGAGATTTTTTTGTCTCGGTGGGCGTTCCGGTTGAAGGCCGTGAAGATGCCCACGAAGATGCAAATGACATTGTTGCCGGGATATCAAAATCTCTTGAAAAGGCGCAAGCAAGGGATCTGTTGCGGATATCGACCCAATTTCCGGAAATCATCACGAGAACGGATCACCCCGATTATGCAGGCTGGAAACATAATATCAATACCTGTCTTCACGAAATAGAAAGTGGCGGCATAGACAAAGTGGTTCTTGCAAGACGAACCGATGTTGCGTTTCGAGGCGCTGTTGACGCTGTTGATTATCTGCACGCACTTAAAAAGAACAATAACCGCTGCTATTGTTTCCTGCTTCAACCAAGGCGGCGTACAGCATTCTTGGGCGCCACGCCGGAGCGACTTTTCAAGATCGAAAAAGACATGCTGATCAGCGAGGCGGTCTCCGGCACTGTTGCCCGTGGAGCTGATCCGAATGAGGACAGAGACCGTAGAGCGTGGCTGTTGAAAAACCAAAAAGAATTGTCGGAACACAGGTTTGTGACAGACGATCTGGTTGCAAAATTTCATCAATTAACAGAAAGAACAGATTTGCCCGAAACGCCGGAGGTCCTAAAGTTGGCGAATGTCCAGCACCTGGTCTCCAGCGTATCCGGTGTCTTGAGAAACGGCGTTTCAATTGGAAAAATCGTGTCCGGCTTGCATCCGACAGCGGCCGTAGGTGGCTATCCTCTCTCTGCCGCACTGGACCTTATAGAGAAATTGGAGCCCTTCGGCAGGGGATGGTATGCAGGGCCTGTTGGAATAATTTCCCGCAAATTGACGGAGATGGCGGTGGGTATTCGCTCCTGCCTGCTAAATGACAAGGTTGTTTCTCTTTTTGCAGGCTCAGGCATCGTCAGAGGGTCCACCCCGGAGTCGGAATGGCAGGAAATTGAAGAGAAGATGTCTACGGCCTTCAAGGTTCTTTCCGGGGGGCCGGGTTGAAAAACGGAAATGAAAATCCTCTTGCCTCTCCAATGGGGATCGGTCATCTTTGGTCAAGATTGATCATAGAAGAGCTGGTTCGTTGCGGTGTGACCACCATTTGTATCTCACCCGGCTCCCGTTCCACGCCCCTGGTCGTTGCGGCAGTGGAAAACAGCCGCACCGGCGCCATAGTTCACACCGACGAGAGGGGAGCGGCCTTCTATGCCATGGGATATGCGAAAGCAACAGGACGGCCCGCAGCCCTCATATGTACGTCCGGCACGGCCGTGGCGAACTATTTCCCGGCGGTGATCGAAGCCGCCCAATCTGCCGTGCCTCTTCTGATATTGAGCTGTGACAGGCCGGCCGAACTGAGGGACGCACGATCGCCACAGACAATCGATCAGGTAAATATATTCGGAGACTACCTGCGATGGCATTTTGACCTGCCGGCGCCGGATACCGCTGTGTCACCGGCCTTCCTGCTCACGACAATCGACCAGGCGGTCTACCGTGCTGTTGGCCCGCCCCCAGGTCCCGTTCAAATCAATTGCCAATTCAGGGAGCCATTGATCTGTGCTCCGGGGAAAGAGCGTTGGGACGATTATCTCTCCCCGGCAGATGCATGGGGAAAAACCGGCCGCCCTTTTACAACCTATGCTGAGTCACAATCAGGGCCTTCCGCAAAGGATATCGACCGGATTGTGGAAACGATCTCCGGGGCCAAAAACGGTCTGCTGGTAGCAGGCCAGTTGCCGGCGGAAACAGACAAAGAGCCGATCACGAAGCTGGCATCTCAGTTGGGCTGGCCTCTTTTGGCAGACATCAATTCCGGAATCCGTTTTGCGCGTCAGGCGCCGGAAGACACCGGCAACGTCATCGCCCACTATGACCTTTATCTTCGAATGCAAGAATTCCGCACAAAGTTTTCGCCGGATCTCATACTGCACATCGGGGGTGTGCCGGTATCGAAATTTCTGAATCAATATATCGAACAGAGCCGCGCAGAATACATAGTCGTAAATAATCATCCTTTTCGTCAGGACCCGATGTTTCTGGTAACGCAAAGGATCGAGACAAATCCCCCGCGATTTGCCCGACAGTTGTCACAGCGGATACAAAAGATCCCATCCGGCCTCACGGACATCTTCTGCCGGGCCGATGAGATCGCCCGCACTGTTATCAACGATTCGGCTTCTGCAACGGATGATATCAGCGAATGGGAAGTGTCAAGAGCTGTTTTTAAGCATTCCGCCGAAGGTGCCGGCATATACTTGGGCAACAGCCTGCCGGTGCGCCATGCGGATGCCTTTGCGGCCTGTTCAGACAAAGTGTTTGCCATTGGTTGTAATCGCGGCGCAAACGGCATTGACGGAACAATCGCCTCTGCTGCGGGATTTGCCGCAGGATTGAACCGGCCGACAACGCTTTTGGCCGGGGATCTGGCTGTGCTGCACGATATAAACTCTTTGGCGTTGATCAAAAAAATCGGCCCGCCGGTTACCATCGTCTTGTTGAACAATGACGGGGGCGGAATTTTTTCATTCTTGCCGGTGGCAAAATTAACCGAGTACTTTGAAACCTATTTTGCCACACCGCACGGCCTAAAATTCAAACACGCAGCAGAATTGTTCGAAATAGCTTACGAGAATCCGCACTCGCTGCCGGCGTTTAAGAAAGTCTACCGGGAATCAATCGAATCGGAGAGTTCGACAATCATAGAGGTTTGTGCAGACCGTGGCAGGAATCTTGTCGAGCATGAAACCATCTGGGAGAGGGTCCGGGAAAAAATAGAGACTCAACTTCTCAGTGTCTGATAGACTTACAGATGGCGACTCAATTACGTTGGCATTATCTTACCAGGGGGAATCGGCAAGGGCCGCCGATTGTTTTTCTCCATGGATTTATGGGCGAATCCTCTGACTGGTTGGAAGTTACGGAAAGATTTGAAAACGAATATTATTGCATTTTGCCGGATCTCCCAGGACATGGAAAATCGATTAGTGTAAGTGCGGCCGATCCCCTCGATTTTGACTTCGTTGCCCTGGGGCTTGTGAACTTGATGGAGGGACTGCGGCTGCCGGCCGCGGTTCTCATCGGATATTCAATGGGAGGGAGAGTGGCCCTTCATACCGCGATAAAATATCGGAAAAGGTTCAAGGCCCTGGTGCTGGAAGGAGCAAGCCCCGGCATCCGGGATGACAACGAGCGAAACAACAGGCTCATTTTGGATGAAGAAAGGGCAAAAGAGATGGAAAAGGTGGGTATGGCCCGGTACCCGGAGATCTGGTACGAGGCAGAGCTTTTTAGCACCCTAAAAAGGCATCCGGAAAAATTAGACAAGATAAAAGCTGCCAGAAGAAGTAACGATGCTTCCTGGATGGCAAAGGTGCTTCGGGAACTGAGTCCCGGCAGGCAGGCCCCTCTGTGGGATAAGCTCGCCACGCTGGATATGCCTGTTTTGTTGATCGCGGGCGATCTGGACCATAAGTACAAGAAGATTGCCCATGAGATGAAAGGTTGTTTCAAGGATTCTCAGGTCCGTTTGATGCCTGGGGCAGGACATAATACGCACCTGGAGGCCCCGGAGGAATTCGGGTTGGCTCTGGCGTCTTTTTTGACGGCTTCGTAAAAAGTCCAACTTCTGCGTTGCGCTGCATCCTTCGTCATTAGAAAAGGAAAGTGCCTAAAGTG
>JABXJW010000496.1 GCA_013375395.1 Desulfobacterales bacterium | reverse complement strand
ATTGATTCGCCTTTGACATCATACTTAGGTCTTCCTGCCCTGCCTGCCAAATCCTTGTATGTTCTAACGGGCAAAGCATGTCTTCCTGTGCCTAATCCGAGAAAGACAACAGTACTTATGGATAAGCTAACGCCGACTTCAAAAGTAGTAGGGTGTAACAAGTATCGATCGATCGACATGTAACTGCAGCAACGCCATAAGCTAATATATTTATGCTTTCAGAAAGGGGCCCGCTTCAAACTAATGCTAATATTATATTGGAAAACAGCGGTTTTCCCGCCGATATATTAGAAGAGGAACTCGGACAAACCGAAAACCATGGCAAAATGGTTCCGATAATACCTGTTATCGGAAACATCTTATGGATTATGTATTAGCACAAATTTTTTTTGAAAGGTTTTCGCCGCGCAATAAAGAGGCTCTGCGGCGGAAAGAACGTTGTTTTGAGGTTCTTGGATCTAGGCCTTTTACGCTTGGAAATCAGGAAACTAATATACCGGCCTCGGACGAACTGAAGCCGTTTCTCCTCGACCGATTGATACTCGACTTCTGGCTGCTGGGCGTACTCGGGCGGCTGCCACGCTAGCCGTTGAAGATCGCCTCCTTGACTGTCAACTCGTTAAGACTCGGCTCGAACTCAACCCGGAGGATCGCTTCAGCTCCTGTCACTATGATTGATCGATCTTTGTCTTGGTAATAGTCTTTGCCATGATCAATGACGTCAAGAGACTTGGTCTTGAAGTAGGAGGTCAAAGGTGGAAGATTCTAGGGAGATATCTGTACCTAGGAGTCATCGTTGTTGGCACGGCTTACGTTGCGTTTGAAAACTTTGTTCATGCTTTACTAGGTTTGTGTGGTTTCTTGGCGGTGGCAGGATTTGTCCTGTTCACGCCTTATGGCAAGGCAGTAGAGAAATACACGGTGTTTCAAGAGAGAAACATTGCTCTTCTTGTCATTATTGTCTCGTTTGCAGTAATCCTTGTTCACACAAGTACTCTAGTTCGTGATGGGAGCATGCTATCTGAAAACGATCGATCGATGTTGTGCGCGAAATGCTCTTTGAGAAGTAGTGAGAAACTCAGTAACCAGCCGATGAGCCGCCAATCAAGGAGTGACCGGCAACGACAGAAACCATCCGGGTCTTCGAGGATGGAAGAGTACAGCATGTAGCCAGAGGCAGAGCTAGTAAGCTCTTCGATCGATCGGACAGGATGTCTGGAATCTGTTGCACGTCTAGGATGAGTGACAAGATTCATTTCTTCGGGAGAATGCTCTTTCTAGGGCTAGTACTTTCGAGTTCTTCAATTTTCTCAAAGGTCTTTTCTACATAAGAGACAATATCTTCTGCTTGTGAACGTAG